>JAGCNZ010000094.1 GCA_017645655.1 Bacteroidaceae bacterium
CAGGTTTCGTTGCTTGTTCAAAAGCAGAGGTACTCGAGGTTCCTCGACATTGTATGCAGGGATAGCCACCCCAGCATCCCTGAGCCATAAAAAACTGTCCTCATATTTGCTGAATCGTGCTTTTTCGTTCAGTTCTTTGAGAATAAAGCGTTTGTTTTTTGCATTCAGTTCAGAGGGTATTAGGTCGTATATCTCTTCTATTTGCAACTTATGGCCATGATCGTATTGGGTGATGTCCCTCTTATAAGTGCGAATGATTCCACGCTGTTCTTCATACACTCTGCGGAGATTGTTAGTGTCAAGGTACTTTTGAACAGCTGCAGGCATTCCACCGACGATAAGATATAGACGAATGGCCTCCAACATTCTCTTGTGAATAAATTCATCAACAGGCCTCTTCTCCTCAAAACACGTTCGCAAATGGCTAATGACATCTATGCCAACACCAATAGCCTCAAAGAATTCAAGAAGGTCAAGAGGATACATCTCTATCTCATCCATGTACCCCACTGGTACACTACGCAGGTCTTCCAACTCGACGCCAAGCAAAGAGCCGCTCATCACATATTTGTAACTGCCCTCGTCCACAAGGAACTTGATTGCTGTCACTATTTCCTTGCACTCCTGCACCTCGTCGAAGAAAATCAATGTTTTTCCTGGAACCAATGGCTTTTTAGTGAAGGCAGACAGTCGCAACAGCAAATCTTTTGCTCCCTTCTGCTCGCTGAACAGTTCAATAGCATCGGGCTGTTCTATGAAATTGATTTCAACAACATTATCAAAACACTCCTTACCGACCTTCCTAATGGAAAAGGTCTTGCCAACTTGTCTGGCTCCTGTTACCAACAGAGAACGTCTGTCGTTGAGTATAAAGTTGCGTATTAGCTCGTCAGCTTTGCGTTTTACCATATCAAATTAACTTTGTGGGTACAAAGGTACAACTTTTCGCTTAAACACAAGCATAAATTGCAAATAAATTACACTTTTCCAAGGTGATTACATGTATTTTCTTACACTTTTTCAAGTTGATAATGGCTTAAAAAAACATTTTTCCAAGATTTGAAAAATGCGTTCTCGATAATTTATTGTGTTTTCATTCGATGAATTGATCTTGCGATTATAGTCACTGTTGATACAAAAGCAATAATAAAATCCCAATTGTTGTACATTATACTTACATATTTGTTCTTGTTGTAAATATCCCCAAAACACATGAAACAACCACGAACAATAGCCTAAAACAAGGCTCAACTGCGTGATTGTTTCGTGATGCACCTGTTATCAAAAAGTGGCTTGCCCTCCGATTCGTAACGGGGTTCCTTTGCAGCACGATTCCACTAAAGGGTCGTGTTGTCAAATGATAAAAGATCAAATTACGTTCAATGACCTTCCGCAGGTCGTTGCCGAACTTCGGGATGAAGTATCGGGCATGAAGGCGTTACTGCTGAACCTTCAGAACAGACCAACTCAGCAGAGAGAGAACAGACACCGCCCTGTCACGCCAGAGCAGGTTGCCGAGTACACCAACATTCCCCTTGCGACCATCTATCAGAAACTCGCAAACAGGGAAATCCCCGGCTCCAAGCCAGGCAAGCGATGGGTCATCTACCTTGATGAGATTGACAAGTGGCTGGAAGCGAACCGCAAGAATCCGATTCCTTTGACGGATGAGGAACAGAACGCTGCCATCCTTGCATCGCACAAGCGCAAGCCAAACAAGTCCAGCTGGAACGATGAAGGTTTAGCTCGAGGATGCTGAGACATTTACCTACAGCGTCTATGACCCTGTGAACGACCGCATCGGCACTATCAACTCTGCTGGCAACATCAACGAAGACAATCCCAATCACAGCTGGCAGATGATAGAAGCTGGCGGGCAGCACTTCCTCTATAATTTAGGTGCAAAGAAATATGTCAAGAGAAGTGGCAACTCTTATGAACTGACTGACATGCCCGAACCTATTAGCGTGGCAGATGGCAACAATGGCCTCATCCTTGGTCCGCAGCCTGCTCAGCAATGGGCCTTGGTCAGCAACGAACGTCTGAGCGTCAGCCAGACTGCCATCGATGATGTCATTACAGGAATAAAGAGCCTCTCCGACTCTCCCTTAAAGGGCGAGGACATATACAACCTCGCAGGTCAACGCCTTCAGAAGATGCAGCGCGGCATCAACATCGTTGGCGGCAGGAAGATTCTCAAGTAACACGAAATAGATTTGAGAAGGGTAGGGCACAAACCTTACCTTCTATATAATACTATATAATGAACCAAGCCGCTTTATCCAATTTGGACGAAGCGGCTTGGTTTATTACTTTTCTTCCTTATTCTCTTCAAAAGTGAAAGTTATGGGGTGTTTCACTTTCTCGTCGAGCAAAGCAAAGTCGAGCACATCCTGAATGTCTGCGGCATAATGGAAGGTCACGCCTTTCAGGTATTCTGCCGGTATCTCGTCAATGTCCTTCTTGTTCTCCTTGCAAAGGATGATGTCCTTGATGCCGGCACGTTTCGCTGCGAGTATCTTCTCGCGGATGCCTCCGACAGGAAGCACTTTGCCGCGAAGCGTTATCTCGCCAGTCATTGCCAAACTTGCCCGGACTTTCCTTTGGGTCAGGGCAGAGGCGATGCTTGTTGCCATCGTAATGCCGGCACTTGGACCGTCTTTGGGTACAGCACCTTCAGGGACATGGACATGCAGGTTGTAGTTCTCGAAGATGCGTGTGTCGATGCCCAATTTGTCTGCATGTGCCTTGATGTATTCCAGGGCGAGCAGAGCACTTTCCTTCATGATGTCGCCCAGATTGCCCGTAAGCGTCAACTTGCTGCCTTTGCCTTTGCTCAGGCTCGTCTCAATGAAGAGAATCTCTCCGCCAACACTTGTCCAAGCCAAGCCAGTAACAACTCCGGCATATTCGTTGCCTTGATAGGTGTCGCGACTGAAGATGGGTTTGCCAAGCAGTTCCTCTGTTTCTTCCTTCGAGATGGTGTGGTCGTTCTTCATCTCTTCTTTTGCGACTTTGAGAGCAACGCGACGGAACAGTTTGTCGATTTGTTTTTCGAGACCTCGCACGCCGCTTTCGCGGGTGTAACGTTCTATGATGAATTCCAAAGCAGGCTTGCCAATCTTAAGGGCAGTATGTTCCTTCAGACCGTTCTTTTCGCGGTTCTTCGGGACAAGGTACCGACGTGCAATCTCTATCTTCTCCTCGGTGATGTAGCCGTCCACCTCAATGAGCTCCATGCGGTCGAGTAGGGGACGAGGAATGGTGCTCGTATCATTGGCAGTCGCGATGAACATCACTTTGCTGAGGTCGTAGTCCAGGTCGATGTAGTTGTCGTGGAACGCGACATTCTGCTCCGGGTCGAGTACTTCGAGCAAAGCCGATGACGGGTCGCCATGAACGGAACCTACCGACACCTTGTCTATCTCGTCGAGGATAAAGACTGGGTTGGAACTGCCAGCTCTTTGCATGCCTTGGATGATGCGACCGGGCATTGC
Organism: Bacteroidaceae bacterium; assembly: GCA_017645655.1. GTDB lineage: Bacteria > Bacteroidota > Bacteroidia > Bacteroidales > Bacteroidaceae > Physcousia. The sequence goes on from JAGCNZ010000094.1 coordinate 3,498, forward strand.
TCCGATATAGGTTCTGCGGTGACCGCGTATCTCGCTTTCGTCGTGCACGCCTCCGAGACTCATCCTGACGTACTTGCGGCCAAGTGATTCGGCGATGCTTTTGCCCAGACTTGTCTTGCCGACACCCGGAGGGCCATAAAGGCAGATGATGGGGCTCTGGCGGTCTTTGCGCATCTTCAGGACAGCAAGGTGTTCGAGGATGCGTTCCTTGACCTTTTCCATGCCGTAATGGTCGCGATTGAGTTTCTTCTCAGCGCGTTTGATGTCGGTATTGTCCTTGGTGCATTCGTCCCAAGGCAGTCCCACAACTGTCTGCAGGTATTGAAGCTGCACATTATAGTCGGGCGACTGGATGTTGATGCGATTCAGCTTCGAGAGTTCTTTGTCGAAGATCTCTGCCGTTTCTTTGCTCCAATGCTTTGCCTCGGCTTTCTTTCTGAGGTTCGACACGTCTTCCTGCCTGACGCTCGACTCGTCCTTGTCGCCCAGCTCGCTTTGGATGTTTTGAACCTGCTGGCGAAGGAAGTACTCGCGCTGTTGCTGGTCGAGGTCGCTACGCGTCTTGTTCTCAATCTTTCGCTTGAGCTTCATCAACTCTATGATGTTGTTGGTGAACTGGATCGCCTGCTGCAGCCTTGCCAGTTCGGTTGGGCAGGAGAGGAGCTGATACTTCTGTTCGATGGTGAGCGGCAGGTAGCTGCATATCGTATTGAGCATGAAGGTGGTCGGCTCCATGTTGTTGATATACTGAATAAGCTCGTCGGGATAGTCGTCGAGTATGCCCATCAGCTTTTGTGTACGCTCCTTGAGGAGGGCCAGCATGGCTTTGTATTCAGTTTGCTCGAGGTGGTTGGGCATCACGTCGGTCATGCTAACAACCGTTCCCTCATAGCAGCCTGCCACGAGTCTGACATCCTGCACCTGTATGCGATTAAAGGCTTGGAAGAGAGCGTTGAAGGAGCCGTCGGGCATCTTCATGGAGTGTACGAGCTTTGCCACGACGCCGAAGGGGTAGAGGTCCTCTATCATCGGAGTCTCTACATCGGGGACTTTCTGGGTCAGCAGCGCTACAAGTCCGTCTGTACGCTCCAGTTTGTTCAGGGTCTTTATGCTGTGTTTTCGACCGACAGTAATGGGAGAGACAGTACCGGGAAAGAAGATGTTGTCGCGAAGCATGATGATGGGCATGTCGCCACCATGACTTGCGTGCATCAGTTTGTCCGTCTCGCCCGACACTTCGGCCACGAAGGAAAAGGTTTTCTTATTGTTCTCAAACTCAAACATAATGAAATGTACTAAAAGCGCGGCAAAAGTACAAAAAAAAAGGCAAACATCGTGCGCGCATACAATTAAATATTGTAAATTTGCAGACTAAAAGAAGAAAAGGCGTACAAACCAAGCCAATCCCTTACGCTAACTCATAATAATGAGCAACGACTTTTTCCATTTCAAGCAATTCTGCATTCGCCATGACCGCTGTGCCATGAAAGTAGGCACCGACGGCGTGTTGCTTGGTGCCTGGGGCAGTGTCGAGGGCAAACGCATCCTGGATATTGGCACAGGAACAGGCCTGATTGCTTTGATGGCGGCGCAGAGGAATCCTGATGCCGAGGTGCTGGGCATTGACGTTGATGCCGAGGCCGTTGCTCAGGCAAGGGAGAATGTCGCCGAAAGCCCATTCAGTAGCAACGTGGAGTGCGCTGTGCAAGATGTGCTGACGTTCGAAACCGCGGAACCATTCGATGCAATTCTCTGCAATCCGCCTTTCTTTACGGAGGACACTTTGCCCGACGACAACAGCCGCGCTTTGGCTCGCAACAACAAGAGCTTGCCGTTCTCGTTGCTCATCAGGAAAGTCACCACATTACTTGCCGAGGAAGGAAAGTTTTCGCTCATCGTTCCAACCGGACTTGTCCCTGAGATAGTCGGACTTTGTCTCGAATCAAGTTTGCATCTCATCCGTCGTTGCGAAGTTCACACAACTGCATGCAAACCGCCACGACGCATTTTACTGACTTTTTCGAAGCATGCTCAATCCGCATCTGATGAATTACATCAACGTCTTTGCCTCGTTGCCGATGACGGGACAAGAAGCCAGGAATACCAGAATCTCACAAAAGATTTCTATTTGTAAAAAGTTCTAATGGCAATTATGTTTAGTTGTAATTTGGTAAAATCCCTGTTCTTCGACAGCTTGAAGCCATCCGTGAAGACTACGCTATGGTTGCTGAAGATAATGATACCCATTTCATTTGCTGTCAGTTTGGCGCAGTACTATGGTGTGATTGCATGGTGTGCAAGTTGGCTCAACCCGCTGTTCTGCCACATCGGATTGCCTGGAGCATCGTCGATTGCATTTCTGACCGGAGCGACAGCAACAACGTATGCTGCGCTTGCAGTCATGATGAGCATGGAGCTGACACTTCGCCAAGCCACTATCATAGCGATTATGGTACTGATTTGCCATGCATTGCCGCTGGAATGTACGGTTAACAAGAAGGTTGGCTCCAAGCCTTTCCGTATGGGGTTTCTGCGTATCTGCGGAGCCTTGCTTGCCGCCATCTATCTGAACCTGGTGCTGCCCGAGATGTCGCAACCTTTCTCGTCTGTCATCGCGGCGACTGAGGCATCGATAACAGACGTGTTGACTGGCTGGTTGATATCTTCTATGAAATTGTGTGTCATGATATTCTGCATCATTTATGCGTTGATGTTCATACAGAAATTCATGGAGAAATTTGACTTGATGCAGAAGTTGACGAAGCCGCTCGAGCCTTTGATGCTGTTCTTCGGATTGCCCCGGCATGCCGCTTATCTGTGGCTTGTAGGCAACGTCTTAGGCATCAGTTACGGCTCAGCCGTGATGCTTCAGTTGGAAGATGAAGGTAAAATCACTCGCCAAGAGGCCGATGAAGTGAACTACCACCTTATTATGAATCATTCCATGCTGGAGGATACTCTCGTCTTCGCCACTGCCGGCGTCTCTGCACTATGGATTCTCACCACTCGCCTACTCTTCTCCCTCGTTCTCGTCTGGAGCAGAAAAGGGATAAAATGCATTCTGCATAAGGTGATGCAGAAGCCCAAATCTGATACCGAGGAACAATATAAAATGTAAAGTTTTTTCCAGTCAGATGGCATTTACCTTGCATTGTGCATGATGCGATAGCCTGCAAGACGGTCATAGCGTGAACCTTGCTGACGATAATAGACCAGGACCTCGTACTCGTTTTCAGTCTCGAAGAAGCTGCCCATCGTTCGGCGCGTCAGTCCGTCCTGCTGGATGAACTCATAGCTGTAGTAGCCTTGCTTCAGCAGGATGGCTGCATGATATTGCTGATGAACTTCGTCGTATTCCATCTTGCAATCAGGATTGAACGTTTGCCCTGTCCACCAACCGCTCACGTAAACATCGCCGCCTTCCAGTCGCGGAGTCTCGAGGAAGAAGTGCACTACAACGTATTCTGCCGTCGTCCAGTCGTCGTAATTGTCTGAACTTCTGACCACATAAACACCGTTCTGGTCCTCAAAATAGCTGTAGGAATGGTCGATGACGGCGGGATAGAGCGTGGCATGATAGTAGGGTTCGAACCATTGTATTCGATCCACTCCTGAATTCGTTCTGTGCACATCGAGAATCTCGAAGCGATGGTACTCGTTTCCGCCCGGGAAGATGAGATTGCGGTTGTGCGTGAACTCGATGCCGTTGGCCTGTCTGATGTTCGGAACGAGTCCTTCTACCCTACTCTCCCAACGTCGATTCTGCATCACGATGACCTTCAGCTCTTGCTCTGGATTATAGACTTGCAGGCCTCCATAGCCAATGGAGAGCGTCATTTGCTGATGCTTGTCGTTGAAGTCCACATCGGTGTTGCTGCTCAGTTGGGCGATGATGCCAGCCTCTCTCTCGTATATGCAGAAGCGTGCTTCAAGCGCTGGCTCGTCCTTCTCATCTTCTTCATAAATAAGGATGCGATAGTTGCCGCTCAGTCGTAGTCTTATCTCCTTCGAAGGAACGCGAAGCCGATAGTGCGTATAGATTTGCGTCGTGTTGAAACTCTTCTCGTAGTCCTCGATGAGTTGGTCGTTGAGCCCTTCCAGGTAGTCGCTCTCGAAGATGCCGTCCGTCGGTTGCCAATCCCAATCGCAATGGTCGATGTGGTATCGGTAACGCTTGTAGTCGTGGCTCATCTCGTCCCATTCGATATCAATGTGCTGACGACCACCATACACAATATATGGCGGTAAAGTCGGGTCTTCGTCGACGGTCAAGGTGAGCGTCTTTATGTTTCGATTGAAGATTTGTTGGACTTGTGAGAAAAGGTGAATAGGCGAAAATGTGAAAAGAAGGAAGAATAAGATAATGGTTCGGAGGATATTGCTCTCGCCGTTATTGGGCTTGTCTTCGCCTTTCAGGACAGGCAGTTGCCAATGGTACTTTACTGCGAGACAGCGGATGAGAATGACGATGAAAGAACTGAGCAAAGCGCTTATCTCGACACTCAACCCAAGCTCAAGGCAAGCGACGTATGTCAAACCTCCTGCCACGCAAGCCAGGGCATAAATCTCGCTTCGGAAGATAAGCGGCACGTCGTTCATCAAGACATCACGGATAATGCCTCCACCAGCTCCAGTCACTGCTCCCATCGTGATGGCAACCCAATAAGGATGTCCGAAGGTGAGTGCTTTCTCGAGACCAACGACATTGAAGAGTGCAAGTCCGATAGTGTCGAAAATGAACCAGGTATAGTTGTGGTGGATGATGTACTTGCCGAACATGCCAACCGCCAGCACGGCGAGGGCACAGCAGACGAAGTAGCTGCCATTGGTCATCCAAAACGGATTGACGCCAAGCATGAGGTCGCGAATTGTTCCGCCACCAATCGCAGTCGCCATACCTACAATCCAAGCTCCGAAGATGTCGAAGTGCTTCGTGCTCGACAGCCGAACACCAGATATGGCAAAGGCGAACGTGCCGATGAACTCGATGATGACGAACGTTACAGGCAACCTCAAAGTGTCGCCCATATCCTGTAAAAGGTTAAAAATTGAAAAGTTGAAAAGGCAAAACATATTCTTGTTAACTCTTTAGCTTTTTAACCTTTTAATATTTCAATCTTCAACAAGTCCTACATTCGTCCACTCGTCGAGAAGAGCCTGAGCATCTCTCTTTGCCGTTTCAGCGTCCACTTCGTATTCCTTGCAAAGCAAGTCGGCTAAAGTGCTAGCATTGAAGTCCTTGTCTACAATGTTCTTCCAAAGTAAAGTGGCCGATTCGTTAAGACTGATGACTTTGTTGAAGTCGATATTCTCTCTGCCATAAGCCACAATGATGTGCTCTCCGCAGACTTCTCGCAGTTCAAATCCTTTCTTTATTTTCATCTTATTGCGTTATAAATGAATAGTAATATTCTCCTGATTGGTCGAAGTTTTCGCCACAACTTGATGCGACGAACGAGCTTTGGGTCGTTGGCTGGAATGATGCGATTCGGACGTATGTATTGCGTCACTACCCCACTCACATCACTTTCCTTGCAAAGCTCCACGCCTTTCAGGTTGCCGTCGCCTTGAAGTGTAAGGTTGTCGCCTTGCTTTTCAATGATGCGATGCAGGACATAATGCCCGGAAGCTATTTGAGCGAGGACAGCATCGCCAACATTATAGGTGTCGCGCTTTTCCAAGAAAACCCGATCGCGAATGTGCTCAATGAAGGGACGCATACTGTAGCCTTTGACGTATATAGCATAGGGTTTACCTTCGTTCAACATCTGCGACACTTCTCCCAGCCAAGCATCGTTTGGCAGTTCGTGTCGAGGCTGATTGGAGGTCGTTCCATTCCGTTTTTGATAACGTTTTCGTAAAGGAGTCATCAAAACACGGGTCAGATATTTAATGATAGATTTCATTTCCCTAATCCCTAATCTCTAATCCCTAAAAGCGTATCGTGGCAAAGGATTGCAGCTTCTGCATTTGGAAGGCAGCCGAGTTCATACATCCCGACGATTCGGATAAGTTCGCTTATACCATCGCAAACGCCTTTATAGACGCGCTCGTCCCATTTCATGTTGCTCATGGCTGGCAAGAGGTTGCAGAAGGCTTCGACGGTGCTGAGCTTTCGAATTGTATTTTCTGGTCGTTGCTGAATGCGGACAAGCCCGCCAATCGGTGCTTGGATGTTTCGGTAGCAACGAGTCTTGCCGCTCCAAGGACTGCCGTAAATGATGGCTTGACCGTCTATGACGCGAACCACAGGATTATCGTCGTTCATTAGGTCGCAACCAGGAATGTTGTCGTACCAAAGGCGCGTGTGTGTGCTCTTGCCCGTGCCGCTCGGTGCTGTCATGAGATAGCCTTTGCCTTCGCAACGAATGACGGAAGCGTGCATCAACATCGTGCCCATACAAGCTGCAGAAAAAGCGTAAGCCATCATCAGAGCATTGTTCAGCCCGTAGTTACGTTGTGCCCAAGTTTCTCCAAATAGCGACACCTGACAAACAGAGAAGTCGGCATTGCTTCGCATACGGCTGCAAAGGAGATTGTTGACGTCGTGGACAGCATACTGATAACCGCCATCCTTCATTCGGTAAACGCCATGACCGCAGCCGCCACAATCGAACACGCCTATTTCCTCGCCATCTTCCTGCCAGTCGAGATGGTTGTCGACGGTCATGGCGAAGAGCAGCTCATCAGGTTTCTCGTCCAAACGAAATGGCGCAAACGAAGGGATGAGTTGCTCGTCGTTTCCTTCATCGGCGAAGTTGACAACAAGCGAATGACCGCCTATTTTATAGAAAAGAGACTTCATTTCTTCTTGTCTTTCTTTTTCGTTTTAGCCACCTCGACGATTTCCTGCTCGATGTATTCTTCCGGCTTAAAGCGGAACTGGCTTCTGTCCACGAGCACCATTCTCAACCCTTTGCTGTTGACATAGCGTTTGTGGAGCGAGAGATACTGGCGCTCCATCTTCTTTCTTTTGGAGCCAAAGAAGACGCTTGGCACGTAGGGCCCGCCATTGAAGTTTGCTTCCAGGTAACGTTGCAGCTGGAAGGAATAGAGCTGGCGATCCATCAGGAACTTGGTCTTCTTCTCGATGGTGACGCTGTCGACGGGTTGCATATCGGTGATGAAGACCATTGAATCGACGAGCGAGATGCCAACGCCAATCATGTATACAGACTTCTGCTCGACTTTTCTCAGCTTAGCTTCAGTTGGCTGCAAAGCGATGATACCGAGCAAGCCAAAACATATAATTAACTTTGTTATCTTCATGAAGATTAAGTATTATCGGGCGCAAAGATACGAAAAATCCCCGAACCCGCAAAGGATTCGGGGGATGAAAAAGAATTAAGATTAATGATTAATGATTAAAGGTTTTCATTCGTCAAGTTCAATCACGTAGCTCACCTTGCGTCCGCTTGGCGTAATGGCCTTAATCCAAAGCGTGCGGTCGGTGCTTTGGTTAGCACTCTTGACGGCTTCCTCCCAGTCCTCTACCGTCCGCATCTTCTGGTCGTTGACTTGCAAGATGATAGTGCCCTTGTTCGCACCGGCAGTCTTCATCTTACCATTGCGTATGGCATTGATAGTCAAGCCATAATCGATGCCAAGCGACTTCTGCTCTTCTTCGCTGACAGGCTTCAGGTTAACGCCCATCTGGTCGAGGTCCACCTCTTCCATCACCTTCGTAGTGCCCTGGGTGTTCCTCAGCGTAACATTAACCTTATGCTCCTTCTTGCCGCGCCTGTAGGTGATGCTCACCTTGTCGCCCGGGCGATGCTGAGCAATGGCTTCCTGCAGCTCCGACATCTTCGTGACCTTCTTCCCGTCGAATTCCGTCACGACGTCGCCCTTCTCCAATCCAGCCTCCTCGGCAGCACTCGCATCGCTCACCTTATCGACATACACACCCTCCACCACGTCGAGGTCAGGCTCGTTGCCCTTAGCCTTCTCATTGTCTATCCAGTTCGTCACGTCCATGCCCTGCACGCCAAGGATAGCGCGCTGCACAGTGCCATAGACCTTCAGGTCAGCCACCACCTTATTCATGATAGACGTCGGGATAGCGAAGCCATAGCCGCTGTAGCTGCCCGTCTGACTATAGAGCATCGCATTGATGCCCACCAGCTCGCCCCTCTCGTTGACAAGCGCGCCGCCCGAATTGCCGCTATTGATGGCAGCATCCGTCTGTATGAAGCTCTCGATGCCATTAGCGCCAAGCGTACGTGCCTTCGCGCTCACGATGCCAGCCGTAACCGTGCTCGTCAGGTTGAAAGGATTGCCGACCGCCAGCACCCACTGCCCCAGCTTCAAGTCGTCGCTGTTGCCAATTTTGATGGCAGGCAGGTCCTTCGCATCAATCTTGATAAGCGCCAGGTCCGTCGTAGCGTCGCAGCCGATGATGCGGCCCTTGAACTCGCGGTTGTCGTTCAGTTTCACTTCAATCTCATCGGCCTCGCCCACCACATGATTGTTCGTCACGATGTAGCCGTCGGTCGATATAATCACGCCGCTGCCAGCAGCATGACGGTCGGGCTGCTTGTACTCGCGCTGCTGAGGCTGACGGCCCCTGCCGCCAAAGCCGAAGAAGTCGCCAAAGAAGTCCTCGAACGGGTCTTGCACCTGCACGCGTTGCGTCTTGCCCGTCTGCGTCACCTTAATATATACGACGCTCCCCACGGCACACTCTGCCGCACCGGTCAAATCGACATACCCGCCAGCCGCCGCAGCCGTCGCAGCAGGCGATTGCGCAAAGGGACTTTCCAAAGCCGCCTCCCCCTTTTGCGAGGCAGACGACGGCGCCATCCTGACGACAGCACCCGTCACAGCACTGCTGCCCAGCACCAAGAGCGCAGCACCCATCCAATTCTTCGTAGTCTGTTTCATAGCTTTATTTGTTATTCGTTAAGGTTAAAGTTAAGGTTTTCGTTTTTCGTCATTCGTCTTTCGTCATTCGTTCAAACGCAAAGATAAGAACATTTCGCATAAGGCTGTACATTTTGTTCCCAATCTTTAACACTCGCCGAGCGCCGGTTAACTATCTTTCAGTTTTCCGAAATCGTTTTTCAACTTTATTAAACCAGTTCCGCCCATTGCCAACAAAAACAATGCCAAACAAATAAAATAGAAAAGAAAACGCCTGGACTGACAGGCCAGGCGTATTACATTTCAAAACGCGACACACGGGGAAAAAAAATATCACGTGTTAAAATAAAAATATTACGTGGGTAAATTGAAATTATTACGTGGGTAAATTGAATTTATCCCGTGTGTCGTTTTGAACTATCCCGTTTTTACGTTTCTTTCTGCTCTCTTTTTCAGCGGGGAGTCTGCCTGCTGCTGCTGTTACCATTCGTCGTCCCAGATGCTGTGGTGCTGTTTTGTGCGTCCTTCGACGTCGCCTGCGCTGCCGCCGCCGTAGTAGAAATCGGAGTTGCCGTTAATGCCTTCGTCGATGCTCGCGGCGAGGGGGATGTGCTGCCCGACGACGATGACGTGCGCCCGGGGCTCTGAATATGTTTTTTTCATTTCAGCACCTCCTTTCTGCCTCCTACGATATAGATGCCTTTTGGTAATTTGCCTTTTAAGGATTTGCCATTTGCCATTTGCCTTTTGCCGTTTACTTTTTGCCCGGCGAGATTGTAGATGCTTTCGCCAAGGCCATGGTTTTTCGTCATTCGTCTTTCGTTAAGGTTAACGTCGGCTATGGCGGTCGGGTTGTCTTCGATGCTGATGATGAAGGGTTTGACGTTGCCGCCTCCTTCGGGCACGAATTCGTCGTCGTCGGTTTCGCTATCGGGGTCTTCCGCCATTGCTACGCCGTTGAGTTCGAAGTAGGCTCGGTAGGCGTTCAGGGTAACGGTGCCTGCTCCGCTGGGGTAGTAGAGTGTGTTTGCCGCTCCGACGAACAGGATGCTGCGATTGGCGATGCTGTAGGCTACGGGTGCGTAGATGGCGCGAAGGCTGACGATGCCGTCTTGCGAGGTGACGACGGCTGGCGGGTCGTCGGCGATGGTGGCGTTGGGGAAGATTGGGTCGAAGATGTCGTAGTAGGCTGCGGTGGTTGGTGTGTAGCCGTCGGGTTTGTCCCATTTGACGATGAAGGGTTTGCCGGCGGTGAAGTCGCGGTTGTCGTCTTTGAAGAAGAGGTAGAGTTTGCCGTCTGTGAGTCCTGTGCGGTAGGAGCGGCTGTAGTCGATTACGTCGCCGACTTTGAGGTAGTAGCTGCGGCTGACGTCCATCTCGCAGACGTAGCATCTGCTGTCTTCTGTGCTCTGGAAGGGTGTTCCCTTGAAGTCGATGAGGTTGAAGGGTAGGCAAATGGTGTTCCAGGAGTCGTCTTTGTAGAATCTGCGTCCGCGCAATTTCACGTCGAAGGTCTGCCCGGCGTATTGGGCGATGAGTTCTGTGCCTGCGGCGTTGTTCGGGAGAGCGAGTACGTGGCTGTAGGAGTGGCCTCCGGTCTCTACGCCTCGCTGGTGGTAGATGAGGTCTGTCGGGTAGGTGATGTCGTCGAGCACGTCTTCCATATCGGCGATGTCGTCGGTTGTGGTGACGGGGCGTACGCGAAGGCCGACGGTTGTTTTGTCGATGATGTCGAAGGTCCCTGATTCCTGGTATGTTGCGCCGTTCGATTTTCTCATTCCGCCTGCTGCCTTGACGCTTGCGTTTGGATAGGTGTAGTAGTTGTTCTCGAAGAGGACTGTGGATTGCAGGGCTATGCTGCCTTCTGTTGTGTAGTAGTAGCCAACGATGCCGCCTGCTTTATCAGGATAGGCTGTCAGGGATGAGCCGAAATACAGGCAGCCATAGATGTTAACGTATGTTTGGTCTGAGCCGCTGCCGTCGTGTCCGCATCGTCCGACAATGCCGCCGACGAGCCCGAGGTCAGTGTTTACCGAAAGAGATGCTCCGCTCGAGCATCCTATTATGGCGACGTTGCCTTTATCCGTCAGGCCTATGATGCCGCCGCATACGTTCTTGCTGGAAATGGTGACGCTTTCGGAAGCATGGCAATTCTCTATGGTTATGCCTTCAGATGCGTTTCCCACGATGCTTCCAGCCGAGGCGGCGCTCGTTGCGTTGAAGGTGCTGGAGGTGAGTCTGACGTTCTTGACGGTTGCTTCGTTCACATAGCCAAACAGTCCTTTGACGCCATCGCTGCTGAGATTGATGCCGCTGATGGTATGTCCCTGCCCATCGAATGTGCCGCAGAATTTGTGGCTTAATGTGTTGCCAATAACGGTGTAGTTGCCTACGGTTCCGTCGTAGGCGAGGTCCGTAGCGAGCAGGAACGTATATCCGCTATAGTTGGTTCCGCTATTGACATTTTGCGCCAAAAGCGTCATCTCGGCGATGGAATGTATGGTTATCGTGGTGCCGTCGACATCAGAAAACTCGTCGATTCCCCTCGCGCCTTGAATCATGCTGAGTTGCAGGGCGAGGGCGATGATAAATGTCTTTTTCATATCTTCTGAAAACTGTTAAGTCAGTTGCTAATCATTATTTTATTACAATCTTCTTTCCATTATTTATATATAGTCCTTTGGCCTGAGGCTTGCCATCGAGCTTGCGGCCATCCAGCGCGAACCATGCCTCTTCGTCCACGATTGGAGCGAGCGCGGACTCGTTGATGCCTGTTCCGTCATCATCGTAGTTCGAGAAGTCGCTGTCTGCCACGAAGAGGTCGCTCGGGAATGACGTGATGGAATTCTCGTCGCTGTCGCCCTGTACCCAAAGCTTGAAGACGGCAGAGAGGCTGTTGCTCTCTATTTGGTCCTGATGGATGTAGAATCCGCGGAATGCTCCCACCCAAGCGTTGCGGTAGCGCCCTTCGTCGCTGCGGATACGATACCACTTGCCGTTGCTGTTGAGCGTGTGAGCGGACATCAGGGCAGCCTCCTCGTTGTCGATACGAGCGAAGGTGCCTTGCCATGTTCCCGCTATCTGACTGACGTTTCCATATGTATAGATATCAAAGATTTCAGTGGGCTCTGCCTTGATTGTCACGTCAGTGGCTTTCAGTTCGACATTGTCTTTGAGAACATTGATGACGCGAGCCGCGCCTGCTTTGAAGAAGGGAATGTCATAGGAGAAGAGCAAGTTCTTCTCGTCCTTGTAGTAATATGGCAGCATGACCTTTATCTTTTCATCCATATCTTCTCTCGACAAATTCACGTCGAAGGGCAGGCAAACGGTATAGGACATGCTCTTGAAAGAGCCGTTCGGCTGCCTTGCTGCATAGAGGATACGGTCGTAAGCAACTTCGCCAGCATGGAAGTCATAAGGTGCCCTGAAGTCCCAGCCATCGGTAATGTCGAGGCTCTGGCATTCCGTGCCGATGACGTTGTTCCTTCCGGCTTGCGCTTTGCCTTCTGGCATATAGATAATGGTGCGGGGGTCAACCTTGTAGAAAGGATTGCCTGGTGTCGCGCGGTCGATGTTGACGGGATTCAGATGCGAGCATTGGTTCATGTCGATGCTCCATATCTCAGCCGTGTTTCTGGTAAAGATGTTGGGCGAGAGTTCCGTCAGAGGCACCTTTTGCTCTTGACCGTAAAGGACGTATGGAGCCGTTTCAGGCACAAAGACATTACCTCCCTTGCCATGATAACCCACGAGTTTGGCCGTGACGTTTTCGGAATCTTCGTTGTTTATGGCATAGTAGAAATCGCCAACAGAGATGACGGGATTGTTGTCGTCGAAGACAATGTTGATGCGCTTGGCAGGATTTGCTTTCGTGGCGTGGAAATAAGCCGTGAACGGAGCGACTTCACTTTGAATGTCGTCTGAATCCTTGTAGCGTAACCAATGCGTTGAGTCCTTCAGCATATAGAGATTACCCTCGCGAGCCGCAATGTTGCTCTTGCGAGTCATGGTTCCTTCGAATTCGTAATCGCCGAGATGCAAGGTCTTGTGTTCGATAGCGGGACAGACAACCTTGGTTCGCGTGCCAAGAGGTACAACCTCATCGTGCACAATCACGAGATACGGACGGAACGCTTCGACATAATTCTCGCGAACACATGAGAAGAAGACCGTTTCCTGGCCGTCCACATCATAAATCTCCGTTGGCTGGTATAGTGTGCAGTTGCCGGATAGAGCCACGTTATACGGCAAGCAAAGGGAATAAGCTTTGTTGTACCAGACATTCTTGTCGAAGAGGAAGAGCGAGTCGAGTAAAATCATGTTGCCATCTTCGTCGTAAACGAGTTCGTTGTTTTCGTCCATCTGATAGACCGGCTGATAGACCGGTTCGGTTCCCGAGAAGCCAGCATGTAGCGTGTCTTCCAGCAGTATGCCGTTTTCGACGGTGATTTGCCTTGACAAGCCAAGGGGAAGTTGTTCCTCCCTGCCAAAGACATCCATATTTTCGTCTATCCAAAGTTGCGATGCACGGAATTTGTAATGACGGAAACCAATATCGGAGAGGTCGAGCCATGCCGAAGAGGGAATAAATTCGTCGGGCGTCAGAACGTTGGTGCGTTGTGCTGCCAAAGCCGGCGAGCCGTAAACAGCATGATTGGGTTTCGTAGGCCAAAGGTCGGCAAAGCAATCTGGCAATGGGAACTCGCCTTTGCTGTATGCCCAGCCATCGAAACCGAGCACAGAAGCGGGGAAGACAGACTGGAAGCGGATGTCATCATATGTAAAGTCAAGACGTTCGCCAGCGTAATTCAGGATGCTGAGGGGCTGACCTTCCTGCAAATTGAAATCTCCATAGAAAATGCCGGTAGTGTTTGGGTCGAGATGCTCCAATTCGGCAGTAGTGGAGTAACTGGTATTGACGAACGAAACGCCATCATCTATGCATTTACCAACGAAGATGCCGTATCTGTCGCTTTCGGTGAAACCTTTAAGCATGGCACAATTTGTGATGAATGCGCCTGCCGTTTCGCCAATCACTCCTCCCAATAGAGGATTGGATGTGGCGGGGAGGTCGTAGGAATAGAATATCCCGCCAATGACACATCGGTCGATGGTGACATTTCCGGTGGAGCGACCAATGAGACCGCCTGCCACGACGTTGGAGCGAACGGTCGTATAAACGTAAGAGGAATCGATGGTGCACGGACCACATTGTGCCACCAGTCCGCCGGCCAATTCCTTGCCTCGGAAATCGCAGTTTTCGAGGCGTACGCCACTAATCTTTTCTCCCGTAAAGAAACCGAAAAGTCCGCACACGCCTTCGCTATTGACTCTCAGGTTTCTGATGTAGTGCCCCTGCCCATAGAACGAGCCCTTAAAGGCGTGTTCGGGCGTGTCGGCAATCGGTTCGGTCCATTCGTAGCCGTTCATGTCGATATCGGTTTCAAGATAGATATTCTTGATTTCTCCATAATCGACATGTCCGTTCATGACGAAATTCAACTCGTCGAGGTCTTCCTGGCTGTAGACACGAAAACCTTCCATCGCGTTGCCTTGGATTTTTGCGAAAGCAGTGCCCCACCCTTCTGGAATTGTCCAGCCAAGCGACGGTTTCGTGAATTCTGATGCCCGATAGGCTTCGTCTGTGCCGAGGGGCACATAGAGACCTACTTTCTCTTCGAATTGCTGCACTTGGCCTTCGCTATTTGTTTGGCTGAAGCACACGTCTTTGTAGTCCCATTCGGGAGGCGTTTGTGCTTTGCAAATGAGGGCTTGCAGGCTGGGTAGTCCCAAGAAGACACCTGTGCCGACGCGCTGTGTAGTCGAGGGCAATTCCACCTCGATGAGCGAGGTGCAACCCACGAACGCAAAGTCGCCGATGCGGGTCGTGCCTTCCCTGATGATGACAACCTTTATCTTTGTGCAAAGACGGAAAGCCAAAGGCATGATTCTTGTGACCTGATAGGTCTTGTTTGAGACGGTTATTTCCGAAGGCACGGTGATGCGCCCTGACGTGTATTGCGAGATGCAGGCATTGTGGCCTGAGCCAAGCCCTACCGTACCGTCTTCCAGCAGCGTATATTCGGCAGGAATGGGGCGTCCTACTGCCAGAACGGTGCCTTTGATGATGGTAGCCGATGCTCCCGACGCCACGAGTGCCAGGAGGATATATATGGAGATGAGTCTTTTCATAATCTGAGCATTAAGCAATCGCATTACCATTTCTTTATACATAACTCAGTGACATAGTCGAACAGCCGAGTGCTGAGGACACGTTTCAGTCCTACGTCCAACTTGTCGTCATCGCCTCGGAAGAAGTCAATGCCGCTATCGATATGGTCTAACCCGTTTGGAGCATTTTCCAAATTGACCTTGCTTCCCAGCGCATTTTTGGCACGGGTCGCATTAACGTATGGCACCACGTTATCCCCTTTCGAGTGGAAGAGGAGCAAAGGGTGCGAGGGGTTCCATCCGCTCGTCATGTCGTTGCTGCTGAGAGCCAGATGCAAGTCTTCCATCACGCCCCTGTGTTCCGGCATGGGGACACCGGCTGCCGACGTGAAGGTATTCTTGTTGTTATTGTAGATATTGATGAAATAGTCATAGCATTCCTGGTTCATGATGTCGCGCATCTTCGCGCTGCTGTAGTCCAGTTTGCCCGGATTGTCCTTAGCATATTTCTTCCACTTCTTGTCGATATCGTCCGTCGAATAATTCTTGCTCGCAATCCAGTCCATGATGCCGGTCTCGAGGAATTCGGGACGGAAATACTCCTCAGCCTTATGCTCCTTCATGTATGGGTTGGTGTCGAGCATACCCTTCACGATGAGCGGCAGGACGACGGGCATTTTCATGCCTTTCCCTTCCAAGTCTTTCTCGCAATAGAACATCAGCGTCGAGATGGGGTCGTAGGGGCCGTCGCCGCAAGCAGAGCCCACGAAGTGCAGTTCGTTCACCAGGTCGTTCTGCTCCACAAACCGATGGCAAGCCATAGCCACGGAACCACCTTGCGAATAGCCCACGCTGATGGTACGGAATTCGCTGCGGATGTCGTGGCGCAGATAGAGCAAGTCGGCATCGTGCTCGTAGAGGTATTTGCCGTGGCGCGTAGCATCGATGCACTGCCTGGCCGTCAGTTCCTGATAGAGGTAGGGATGGGCACGGTCTTTTGTCAAGCCGTACCCCTCGTAATCTGCCAGAATCACCAGATTGTTGTTGTAGTCATGGTTGCCCCACGCCTTTTTTATCTGGTCGATGACAAGGTTGTTAGTTATAAAGTTGACGGCAAGCAGAGGCGCACCGATGAAGGCGCCCCAGCCCGTCATGATGAGAGCGACGGCAATAGCGCCCGTAGCAACCTGCGCCGTGATGAGGAGGGAGCCGCCAAGGTCGTTGAGGATAAACTTAGGACCTGCCGCCAGAGTCATCAGCATTCCCCAGTCGTCGCGCGCAAAGTTGTTGGTCTGGGCAGATGGTCGCTGGCCGTCGGCAGTGATGGTGATGTGTGTGCCGATGATGATGTTGTTCACCTTGCTTGCTCCCTTTGGTGTGGGACATGCCGCAATGCCTGATAGCATAATCTCGTTGCCGTCGGCATCCACCGAAGGATACACGAAGCGGAAGACGTAGTAGTAGAAATTCATGAAAAACGTGTCCATCAGGTTTCCCCACTGCCATTGCCCGTTGTCTTCCAGTACATTCCTGCGGGCCTTGCGGCGTGGCTGCATGGCTCGGTCCACTTGCGTCGAGTCGTAGATGTCGACGTTTTCCGACCGCCAGATGACTTCCGGTTCAGATTCATACAGCACGGAATCCGTCACCATCGTCTCCAGGTTGGTCCTCGAATAGACCATCATGTCGCTCACCACAACGCCGATGTCCACGATACGGGCCTTACTGTAGTCGATAGGTTCGGTATATCCGAAGTTGTCTTGCGCGGCAACTTGCAGGATGCCAAGCGTAGCAGCCAGAATGAGCAGCAAGAATCGCATGCCGCCTGAAGTTTGGTAGAGTTTCATTTCCTTCATGTTTTCGTCATTCGTATTTGTTATTGTCAAGGTCAACGTTAAGGTTATCGTTAAGGTTAACGTCAAGGTTAACGTCAAGGTTATTGTCAAGGTCAACGTCAAGGTTAACGTTACATCAGTGCTGCAAAGATAGAAAAAAAGTACAAACCAAACGAAAAATTGCCAAAGAAAAATGCTCGAACAATGCGATTTTTTTTGCCAGGCGACCCGAAAGGCATGCAAGGCCGACACCCGAAAAAGCGACCCACAGGCAATGATGAAGGTGAAAACACGCGAGGATTGCAAACTATCCGCAGGAAGATTGAAATTTACCCACGGAATAAATTCATTTTACCCACGTAATATTTTAATTATTACACGTGATAATTTTATTTTACCCACGTTATAATTTTTTTCCCCTTCGCGACGTTTTCAATTTCCCGCGCGACGACCCTCATCCCCCATCCCTTGCTTTGCTGCTGTTGCCTTAAGTTCTCGTCAGGCAGGCCAGCCTTCCACTGCAGGGCTCCTCCCCCTATATATATAAATAATGTATGGCATGCGCTTGATGGAAGATGGAAGAGGGCAGACAGCAAAAGGCGCCATCTACAGTCTCGCCGGGCAAAGAGGCAAATGGTAAATGGCAAATGGCAGGTGGTAAATGGTAATGGCAGGCTGCCCTGGGACGAGTGTTCCGCGACATGATAGAAAAAAAATCTCCTCCTTTCTTTGTGCTTCTTTTATTTTTTTCTTACCTTTGCGGCGCTGATATGAGGTTGACCTTAACGATAACCTTGAGGTTGACCTTGACGATAACCTTAACGTTGACCTTGACAGTAACGAATACGAATGACGAAAACGAAGACGAAATCTTTTTTCTTCAAATATAACTAAAACTAAAACTTCTATGAAAAGACTCTTCACTATCCTTCCTCTGCTACTGGCAGCTCTGATGCTGTCGGCGCAGACAAGCGTTACCGTGGACGGCATCAAGTATACGCTCGACGGTTCGAATGCCACTGTCACCTACCCTACAGATGGCGAGCCCGGCTCGAGCAACCCGAACACCTACACGGGCGACATCGTCATCCCGCCTTCCATCAATGTGGACGGCACGGACTACAGCGTGACGGCTATCGGCAAAAAGGCGTTCCGCAGCTCCACCATCACTGCTATCTCCCTGCCCGAAGGCCTGCTCTCCATCGGGGAAGAGGCTATCTGCAAGACAAACATCACTGAAATCATTGTGCCCAACTCGGTCACGACTCTCGGGAAATATGCCATCGGACAGAACTCCAGCCTGCAGACAATCACGTTCGGCCAGCATGTCGCCGACAATACCTGGGGCAAGTGGGTGGCCTGGCGAAGTTCGGGCGGCTACGAGGTCTATATGATTTGCGACGCCATGCCTGTCCTGCCCGACGAATACACGTTCGACGACACCCACGCCTCGACCATCTTCGTCAAGCCTGCCCTCTATAACGACTACGTAGCCGACCAGTATTGGGGCATGTACAACATCGTGAAGATGGGCACGGAACTCATCGACTTCACTGTTGACGGCATCAAGTACAAGATGATAACGGAGGACAAAGTCATCGTCACTTACCCCACTGAAACCAAGCCTGGCTCGAGCAATCCCAACCCATACACGGGCGATTTCGTCGTCCCGGACAAAGTGACCTACGAGGGCCAAACCTTCAATGTGACAGGCATCGGCGATTTCGCTTTCCGATATGCCACCATCACATCCCTCTCCCTGCCCGAAGGCATCGTATCCATCGGGGAGGAAGCAATCTACAACACGAAGATAACGGAACTGACCCTGCCCAACTCCCTCATCACTATGGGGACATACGCAATGGCCTATAATGCCAATCTGGAAAAAGTGACCTTCGGCGAAAACATCGCTACGGAGGATTGGGGGGCATGGGTGCTCTACCGCGAATCGCCCGAATACGACATCTATATGGACTGCCATGCCAAACCGACCGTACCCGACAAATACACATTCGACCACGGCTACCAATCGCGCATCCACGTCTATCCCGATGTCTATGAGGACTTCTTGAACGACGAATACTGGGGCGGCAAATATACCATCATCGCCGATATGGGCGGCAGCAGCATCGAATACCTGAGTTTCGTGGTGGATGGCATCAAGTACAAGATGACGGCCGAGGATAAGGTCAGCGTCATTTACCCCACAGAGGAAAAGCCCGGCTCGAGCAATCCGAACCCCTATACCGGCGACATCGTCATCCCGGCTCAAGTTACCTACGAAGGCGTGACATACAATGTGACAAGCATCGGCAATTACGCCTTCCGCAGCTCTACCATCACGTCTATCTCCCTGCCGGAAGGTCTCATTTCTATCGGCAAGGAAGCCATCTACAAGACCGAGATTACGGAAATCGTGGTGCCCAACAGCGTCACGAATCTTGGCGAGTCTTGCATCAGCGAGAACCCGAACCTGCAAAACCTTACCTTCGGAGAGCATATCGCCGACAACAAATGGGGCGTCTGGGTAGCTTGGCGAACATCGGGCGGATACAACGTCTACATGATTTGCGACGTAATGCCGAAACTTCCCGACAATCAGACCTTCGACGACACACACGAATCCATCATCCACGTTTATCCAAGCGTTTACCTCGACTACATTGCCGACGAGTACTGGAATTGCCACACCATTGTTGCCGACTTGCTTCAGGAGATTTCTCCCGAAGACCTGCTGGGCTACATCGCAACTTATAGCGCCCTCCTGCCCACAGAAGACGAGGTAGGTATCGACCCAGGCTTCTACACGGCAGCAAGCGTACAGGCTCTAAATGAGGCACTTGCCTATGCAAGCAGCCTCGACGAAAGTTCGACAATGCAAGAGCGCAACCAGGCTCTCCTGCAAATGATAGTCGCTGCTGACGGGCTGAAAATCAATCCCCTCAATGAGGGTTACTACTACATCGAAAACGTCTATACAAGTTCGAGCGGCAACAAGTACATGCGAACCAGTTCCGACGGCTACATCGTGACGAAGTCCTCCATCGACGAAACGGATGCCAGATACTTCTTCAAGCTTATCCACAAAGGCAGCAACTGGTACATCCAATCTGCCGACGACAACAAGAAGTACTTCGGCGCTCCCGATTCCGAGGGTTGGATGACCTTGACGGATAATCCCGATTACGAGCAGATAATCACTTGGATTGGCGGCGGAAAGTTCAAACTCCAGTGCCTCAACGAAGGTACTGCAAGCAATCCCTACACCCAGTCCAGCGGCTATGTGTTTGCAAAGAACTATAGCGACGACGATGCTCACATCCAGTGGCGCTTCCATCCTGCTCAATCAGGCAAGTTCCCGATGGACTTCAACATCGAAAACATTCGCGTTCGTGAGTTCATGGCAGAAGTCACCTATACAGCAGAGGACGCAACGAAAATCACACCCTACAACGTGGCTCCTCCAACCCGACGCGACTTGCCAGAACCTGCCACAATCTTCTGGACGCAAAACACGACAGCTACGGCTCAACAGATTACTTGGAGCCTCAATCCCGACTTCTCTGATGCCTTCACCGCAGAAGTCAATTTGGGCGACTCTTATTATGAAATCTTCAACCTCCTGCCAAACCAAACATATTATTATAAGGTAACCCTCACAGTCGACGGTAATCCGACGGAAGTCATCAACTCCACCTTCACGACAAGCGGACAACTTCGTCAAATCAAGGGCGAAGGTGCCGCCAATATGCGCGACCTCGGTGGTTGGGCAACGGCAAGCGGCACCCCCATCAAGTACGGACTTATCTATCGCGGTGCGGAATGGAACGGCAAGTACAACCTAACTCCCGAAGGCATTGCAGCCATCCGTGCAGTTGGCATGAAAGCCGAGCTTGACTTGCGCTCAAGCAACGAAGCACTCTATATCGACAAGTCTCCCTTGGGCGACGACGTCACCTACATCCGCATCCATAATGAAGATTACTACGAAAGCGGCTTGCAAAACAGGAAAGACCTCTACAAGAGGAACCTGGACTATGTATTCGATTGCGTGAAGAACGACAAGCCTGTTTACTTCCATTGCCACATCGGTGCAGACCGCACCGGCACACTTGCCATCCTGCTCGAAGGCCTGTTGGGCGTTAGCGAGAGCGACATGTACAAAGACTACGAACTGACTACCTTCTCTCTTTACGAGACGCACCGCTACAAGGAGAATGTGGACGGCATCATGACTTACATCAAATCTCTCAGCGGCGAGACGCTGACCGACAAGTTCTACACTTATTGCCACGACGAGCTAGGCCTGTCTGCAAAGGAGATTGCCGACTTCCGCATGAAGATGCTGGGCACCGTCTACGATGTTGACGTGAAGAATGTCGTTAGCGAAGCCGTAAGCACCAACGAGACATATCTCGACCTGACGGACTACAACTTCGAGGCAGAAGCTCTGACCGGGAACATGCCTGCCGAGGGCAATCTTGTCGTTGCAGTATCGCCCGAATCAGGTATCACGGGACAGAACATCATCAACGATGGCGTTTGCGAAAGCCTTGTTCTTACTGACGGCATCGACTACGGCACACCGATTGCATTCGTGGCAACACAGGTAAGCTTCACTTCAAATGTCAGCCTCTACAAGACGCTCGTCCTCCCATTTGAGGCAGACGTGCCCGCAGGCTTCACCGCATCGGAGGCAACTTCCGTATATGGTGCGAAAGTCATCCTCGAGGAAGTCTCCACCATCAGAGCCAACGCACCAGTCATCGTCCAGGGCGAAGGCGTTTTCCAGATTACGGCTAACAATGCAGAAGTTGCAGCCAGCGAGGGCATCACGCCTCAGGAAGGCGTGCTCTACGGCACATACAAGTCGACTCTCGCACCGCATGGTTCCTACGTATTGCAGAACCAGGACGACGTGATAGGTTTCTATCATGTGGAAGACGAGATTACTGTCAAAGCCTTCCGCTCCTACCTCGAAGCACCCGCATCAAGCGTCAAGGCATTCTACCTGAACAATGATGCGACAGGCATCGCTTCTTCCCTCGGGGAAACGCAAGAGGAGGCAGTCTTCAACCTTGCAGGTCAGCGCCTGAGCAAGCCTCAGAAGGGTATCAATATAATCAAGAACAAGAAGTACATTAAATAATATGAAGATGACATATCAGTCGCCTGAAATGCAGGCAATCGAGGCTTGGGCTGCCACGATGATAGCAGTCAGCATTCAGGACGGCAATGCCGATCCCTCGAAGGAAGTCCTGACGAAAGAGAACAACGACTGGGACATCTGGGAGGATTAAACTAAAAATAAGACAGCGAACCAGCTTGTCGCTGCTCTGTCTTCCTCTTTCGGGAGGGATGCAGAGGAGAGGAAAGTCCGGGCAACACAGGGCTTCCCGCTTCCTAACAGGAAGAGGTCCGTGAGGGTCAGTAAGTGCAGAAGAAAATAACCGCTGGAAAGTGTTGCCGAAGGCAACCGCTTTTCCAGCAAGGGTGAGAAGGTGAGGTAAGAGCTCACCAGGCCGGCAGCGATGTCTGGTGCTGTGCACTCCGGGAGTTGAAAGTTCATGTAAACCGGCGAACCTTGGCTCGATGCAAGTCGGCCGAGAGAGAGGGCTGCCCGTCCGAGCCGGAGGGTAGAACGATAGAGGACAACGGCGACGTTGCCCGTAGATAAATGACAAGCTTCCCCGTTCGGGGAATACAGAACCCGGCTTATAGGTTCGCTGGCTTTTTATTTGATTATGGTAAGTATAGAACATATATGGAGTGTCAATGAGAAGCGGCTCAATCCTCTGCAACGATTGGGGCTGACCGTCTTGAAGCGCATCGTGATTACATGGGAATGTGTCTCCAAGAACCACATCATGAGCTACGCTTCTGCTCTCACCTACAGCAGCATGCTGGCAGCAGTCCCCGTGCTCGCCATCATCTTCGCCATTGCCCGCGGCTTTGGCTTCGACACGATTATTGAGACAAAACTGAGGAGTTCGCTTGTCGGCAATCCCGATATCGCCGACACAATTCTCTATTTCGTCGACTCCTACCTCCAGCACACGAAAGGTGGCGTCTTCATCGGCATCGGTTTGATATTCCTGCTCTACACCTTGCTCTCGCTGACTGCTAATATCGAGGAGGCGTTCAACACAATCTGGTACGTCAAACGCTCACGAACCATCTATCGCCAGGTAATCGACTACTTTGGCGTCTTCCTGGTGCTTCCTTTCGTGGTTGTCATCACGAGTGGTCTCGGCATCTTCCTGCAGACGTTCCGCACGCTATTGCCTAACATCCAGTTTCTTAGCAAAACTATGTCGTTCGTGCTGCACGTCTCGCCGTTAGTCTTCGCCATTCTTGCCTTCATGGCTCTCTTCACATTAATGCCCAACACTCGCGTCAAATGGAAGCATACCATCTTGCCAAGCGTCCTGACCGGCTTCGTGTTCATGATTGTGGAGTGGATTTACGTGCATTATCAGATAAAGCTGAGCGCATATAATGCCATATACGGTTCGTTTGCAGCCATCCCTCTGTTCATGCTGTGGTTGCAGATTTCGTGGTGTATATGTCTGTTTGGAGCACAACTTTGCTACGCCAACCAAAGCCTGCACACCTACGCATTCGAGCGTATCAGCGACGAGTTGAGCCGACGTTATCGCGACACACTCATTCTCTTATTGATGAGTAGAATCTGCAAGCACTTTGCTTCGGGCCTGAAACCCTATACGGCTCACCGCTTGGCTGTAGATACGCATCTGCCCGACAGCCTCGTCGGAATACTGCTTGGCGAGTTGACGAACACACAGCTCCTCGTTGAGGCACGTAATGAACCAGGCGACGAGCCCTACTATTTGCCCGCAATCGACATCCATCGTATCACAGTCGGGATGGTCACGCGTCGCATCGACTCTCACGGCATCGAGAATCCATCGCTTGTTTGGCAGACGGGAACGCCCGAATGGGATACGCTCAGAAGCCTTCGCAACGAGAATGCAGACGCGCTCCTGATAGATTTATAACTCGCAAACAAACGTGAAATGCTCCGCGAACACGTGTTCGCAGACGGGACGCGAGCGGAATAATCCGAAGATGGTGCTGCCGCTACCACTCATCGAGGCATAGACCGCGCCCTGGTTGTAGAGTTCCTGCTTTATTTCTGAAAGCAAAGGATGCCCTTGGAAGATACTCTCCTCGAAGTCATTCACCATCCTCTCTCCCCATTGACCGACAGGTAACTTTGACGTCTCAAGCAGCGAGAACGCTGGCTTGTGAGGGCGTACACCAGCATAGGCCTCGCGTGTGGAAACGTGCACTTCAGGCTTTATAAGCATTAAGTACCATCCGTTGAGACTCAGCGAGATAGGTGTAAATACATCACCTATCCCTTCAGCATATAACGGCGCAGGATTGATGAAGAAAGGGCAATCTGCACCGAGCTTGCCGACGAGCCTCTTCATCTCCTCTTCCGAAATGGGAAGTCCGAAGAGTTTCGCAGCACTTCTCACCATGCAAGCAGCATCGCTGCTACCGCCTCCAAGACCTGCCCCGCTGGGGATAACCTTCCGCAAATCAATGTCGAGCGGAGGCACCGGATAACCCTCTTGGCGCAGCAAACGCACGGCCCGAAGGACGAGATTATCCTGCACCTCGCCCTCCAAAGGGTGTCCGCCAAGCGTCAGCACATCGTCGCCCTGCCCTTCCCTTATGGTCAACTCGTCGAAAAGCGGTACCGGATAGAATATGGTCTCGATGTTGTGATATCCATCAGACCTCCGCTCAACGATGTTCAGACCGAGGTTTATCTTGCAACAAGTCTGGGTGTAATGAGGCGTATTCATCTTGATGTCTTTTCATACAGCGTGGCATCTCGTCAAACGTAACGTGGAATAATTGCAAATATCACGTGTTAAAAATAAAATATCACGTGTGTAAATTGCAATTGACCCATGCCGTGTTTGCAAACACCCAAAGTCGCGTATTCAAGTTACTTGAGGATTACCTTCTTGCCATTATTGATATAAATGCCCTTTCGAACTGGTTTGCCCGGCAACTTGATGCCGTTGAGGTCATACCAGTCTTCTGTATCGTCGGGAATCAAGAACTTTACATTCTCTATTGCAGTCGGTGAATCACCGTTAAAACTCAAAGCGAACTTCCTCACTTGATGGCCATTTCCAAGTTGATAATATGCCCGGCAAGCCCCAATGAGAGCGCTTGTGCCAGGATAATAAAGTGTATTGGTACTGCCCATGAAGAGGATGCTCTTGTTGACAGCATCGAAAGTTATGAGGTCGTAAGTGCCCTTGAACTGAACATCTCCTTCAGTGTTGATGAAATCACGCAACTCGCTGTCGATGCTCACATACCCGAAGGTTGGATTTACAATGTTGTCTCCGCTTGCCCACTTAATAATATAAGGTACACCGGCAACAATGTCGGTAATGACTCCAGGAGAAGTGAAATCGACAATCAGTGTGCCGTCTTCAACCCTTGCACTGCTCAATTCGCGCGCATCGGCCCCTTCGAGCAGGCTACCAGCAATCGGCAAGTTGAAGGGCAAGCAAATCGTGTTCCAGTAACCGTCCTTGTAAAGGGTGCGGTCCTTCAGTTGCACATTATACCTTCCGCCATTCGACGCTGCAGTATTGATTGCATCAAAATTGTCGGCATTGTTGGCAATGGTAAGCGTGGGAACGTCAGTTAGCATGATCTCGTCAACGTAAGCACGCTTGGATGTAGTTCCCAACTGAACAGTTACTGGTCCAGTGGCAGTTTTGGTAAGGCAAACGACGCAACGTGTCCAATCTTGGGTTGGCGTAAATGTTGTGACATCTGCCGTTGCACCTGTCACCGTTACTTTCAGATTGCCAGTATCACTGCCATACTTCTTCAGATAGAACGACAGGATAGCGTTGCCTGTGATTGAGATGTTGCCTGTCTTCATTGTTCCAGTTCCACTGCTTGAGCCTAACTTCAGACAGCCACCATTTTCATAGGCATTGCTTGTTGAACCGACAAATACTCTGGTTAATGTGTTCCATCCGCTATAATCAAGGTTTTCATCACTTGTACTGATAGCACTCGTGCCATCGGCGGTTGCTGTTGATTTGCTCAAACCTTCGTAGAGATAGGTATCAGCAATGGTTGCATCTGTGGCTGTGCCGGTAAGGGTAATGGTAACATCATCTGCATTGTCGCTGGAAAGGACGAGAGTAGCAGTTTGAGTACCGACTGCTGTTGGGGTCCAAGTGACAGAGATGGTAGTACCGGCTTCGGCAGTTGCCTTAGGAATGCTTGTACTATTGACAGAGAACGAACCGCTGGCATCGTTCAATGTGACAGCAATGGCATCCTGAATGTTCGAGCCGCTGACACTGATTATTCTCGCCTGGCTTGCATCAGCAGGATACTTGCCAGTGAATTCGATGCTTGTCGGCGAAGCGATGATGCTTGACGTGCCAAGAATGTATTGTATACCTGCCAGCGCATCAATCTTTCCCTTGCCAAAATGCGAGGCATTTGCACCAGTTGTCACATAGTTGTCACGAATGGCGGTTTGCTCCATGATGTCTTTCACGTCATTTACCGTCAGGTTCTTATTCACCGACTTTGCAGCCTGAAGCCACAATGCGACAATGCCAGCGGCAACAGGCGTGGCCATCGACGTGCCTTGCATCACGCCATAGGGATTGCTAGTATTGTTGACCACCAAAGAAGGTCTGTTGCTGGTTGAAAAATAGCTATAATTATCTACTGACGCCGTGTGATAATGGTTCACACCTGAAACGACCTGAGCGCCAGGTGCTGTAATCCACGGATAGGCTTCTCCTGTCAAACTTTGCTCGGCAGTAGCATAACTGGAGAAATTGGCAATGTCGCCCATCGTTCCAGAAGAATAACTATATGTATTGCTCTGATAGTTCTTCACTTGTGTCTTCGAGACGTATGCACCCACAGAGATGGCATTGGGGATGGTTGCTTCGTCGCTCACGGACATATCGTCCGTGCCGGCAGTCCATGTGTGGCCGGAAGTTGTCAAGTGACCGGTGAAATATGTATAGTCGCCTGCCCACATGTCTACATGAGAACTGCCGCTGGAAGGATAGACTTCGATGGCAAGCGAATAGTTGCCAGAACTTCTGGAACTAAGTGGGTTGTTGGAACTGGTTGCGACGGCAACTCTATATTTCCCATTTTCCGATTCAACATAAACAGTCATTGAACCAGAATAGTAGGTGCTCAAACCGCTAAAAGATGATGTGGAACTTGAAACCTCCCAAGTTTTCTGTATCGCACCAGAATTGTTAAGGACATGAATTTTGCACGCCAAGCGACTTGATGCCCACGCACAAGCCATCAGACCTATATAATAGTCACCTTTATTTCCTTCTGTACGAATGATAGTGCCGAGAGGGCTGCTACTCGAAGCTGAAGTCTTCTTCACAAAGAAACCACCTCCTTGGCCTTCTGTACCTCTGCCTGCATCGTTCGACGAAGCAAAGAGAATGATGTGATTAGGATGATTGTTGCCAAAGTATTGGCCAACGAGTGTTGCCAAAGTTCCAGTGCCGTCTCGAGGTCCCCAACCTGATCCCCAACTGTTGCTCACCACAAGAGGTTTGTTTTGCCCATCGGCGTATTGAACCATTTTCTTTAGAGCATTGGTAAGGTATGTGTCACTCAATCCATTGATACCTGCCAGGTAGAGGTCGGCCCCCGGAGCCATACCTCCGTAAGTGGCATTGGCGTGATCGTCGGTCACAGTAACGGTCGAACCACTTACCTTGACGCTTGAGCCACCTGCTGTTGATGCAGTATGCGTTCCATGGTCTTCGTACTGGTCGTCAGTCGTTGGAGAACTGCTTGTAATGGAAGTGTATTCCTGTGCAGAAGAACCGTTATAGACATATGCTCTCTTGATGCGGCTATTGCCGTTCTTGTCCTTGAAGGCGATGTGCTGGAAGTCAATTCCCGTGTCGATGATGCCGAGTACCACACCTGTGCCATCGAACATGCTGGGAAGGCCAGCATTAATGGCATCAGCCGAGTGGGTAAGCACATCATCCGTATTGGTTTTCTGGCGCGATGTATCTGTCGTTGGGCGCATCAGTTGTGCGACCTTAATGAAAGACACATTGTCAATGTCTGCCAGTTCGTTCAACTTGTCAACAGGCACATTTGCAGTAACGAAATCGAGTCCGTCGAATGTCTCCTGCACATCAACACCGAGTGATTGTACCGGACTAAGGTCGCTAACATCCTTCAAGTGGATAAAGCATGAGATATATGCCACTCCACCAATCGTGTCTGGACTGGCAATCATACGGCGAGGTTTCAGTTTCATCGTGCCAGGAGCCAAATCTGGTTTTTGAGTACTAAAAGTGTTTCTCGCTGGTTCCGAAGCCTGTTCGCTCATTTCATTTAAGAACATTTGGGTTGTCAGGGAGAACTTTTCGTTTGTTTCCTGAGCCCACAACATTGAAATAGATGTTGCAAAAATTGCGAACAGACACATAGTACGTTGTACGCCTCTCATGATTAATCTTCTTTTTACCATATTATATTATCCAATTTTGCGTGCAAAGTTAAGAATTCTTTGCTCAAAACAAACATTTATACAAATATTTTATTCAAAATAATCAAATAAATGTACATATATTTAGGTAATATAGAAAATAAAACGTAACTTTGTGCGAATTTAAGCAAAAATGTATAAAAAAGAAGTCATAAAGCATGATGGCATTGTGGAAAGTGTGACTGCGAGCTATTGTATGGTTCGCATCCTGCAGGCTTCAGCATGCAGCAGTTGCAGTGCCAGGCAGCTTTGCCGAAGCAGCGAGAGCAAAGAGAAGCTTGTCGAGGTCAAGGGGCACTACCCCACTCTGCAAGTCGGCAGCCAAGTTACGCTTGTCGGTTCTGTTCGGCAAGGGCTTCGGGCAAGCGTGCTGGCCTACGTCATTCCGCTTATCCTGTTGCTCGTTGTCCTCTTCGTTGTCACGAATCATTACGGAGAACAACTTGGGGCTTTGGCCGCTTTGCTGGCTCTGGCTCTCTACTACGGCGTGCTCTTTCTGCTGAAAGACAAGCTTGCGGGGCAGTTCTCGTTTAATATTGAAACTAACTAAACATAAACAATAGAACATTATGAATGTAATTCTGATTGCAGTATGTGTGCTGGGACTCATCGGGCTTGCCTCCGCGGTGGTTCTCTTTGTCGTCTCGCACAAGTTTGCTGTGCATGAAGACCCTCGCATTGCGCAAGTTGGAGACGTTCTGCCCCAGGCCAATTGTGGCGGCTGCGGTTTCCCTGGTTGCTCAGGCTTTGCAGCTGCATGCGTGAAGGCTGCCGACGAGGGAAGTCTGGAGGGCAAACTCTGTCCTGTAGGCGGCCAACCTGTCATGGAACAGGTGGCAAGTATTCTCGGCATGACAGTCGAGATAGGAGCTCCGAAAGTGGCTGTCGTTCGTTGTAACGGCACTTGCGAGAATCGTCCTCGATTGGTTGAGTTCGATGGTGCCAAGAGTTGTCGCGTTCAGCAGATGACAGGTATGGGCGAGACGGGCTGTGGCTATGGTTGTCTTGGCTGTGGAGATTGTGTCAACAAGTGCCAGTTCGATGCGCTTCGCATGAACGTGGAGACAGGTCTTCCCGAAGTTGACGAGGAGAAGTGTACGGCATGCGGCGCTTGCTCGAAAGCTTGCCCGAGAGGCATCATCGAGATTCGTCTCAAAGGTCCGAAGGGGCGTCGCGTCGTCGTGCTTTGCAACAACAAAGACAAGGGAGCCATTGCCAACAAGGCTTGCAAGGCGTCCTGCATCGGTTGCGGCAAGTGCGTAAAGACATGCGAGAAGTTTGAGGCCATCACACTCGAGAACAACCTCGCCTACATCGATGCTGAGAAGTGCAAGATGTGCCGCAAATGCGAGGAGGCTTGTCCGAAGGGTGCCATCCACGGATTTAACTTCCCACCGAAGAAAGAGAAGCCTGCAACGACAGAACAACAAGTTGAACAAAATGTGTAAGCAGATATGAAGACATTTAAGATAGGCGGTGTTCATCCCGCAGAAAACAAGCTGTCTGCTGCCAGTCCAATACGCGAGGCAGCTCTGCCAAAGCAAGCAGTATTCAGCATGTTCCAGCATATCGGAGCACCTGCGAAGCCTGTCGTCCAGAAAGGCGACGAGGTAAAGGTCGGTACGCTACTGGCCGAAGCAGGCAGTTTCGTCAGTGCTCCCATCCATAGCAGCGTCAGCGGTAAGGTAACGAAAGTAGATGCCGTACTTGATGCGAGCGGCACACGTCGCTTGGCAGTTTATGTGGATGTTGAAGGCGACGAGTGGGAGGAGAGCATCGATCGCTCCTCTACTCTCGTTAAACAAAGCGACCGTACTGAACTCGACAGCAAAGCAATCGTTGAGAAGATAAAGAATGCCGGCATCGTAGGTATGGGCGGTGCGACGTTCCCATGCCATGTCAAGCTCTCGCCTCCCCCTGGAAGCAAGGCAGAATGTGTCATCATCAATGCTGTGGAGTGCGAACCTTATCTGACGGCCGACCACAGGCTTATGCTCGAACATCCCGAGGAGATTCTCGTCGGCCTGCAGCTCATCATGAAGGCTGTGGACGTGCAGAAGGGTTACATCGGCATCGAGAACAACAAGCCCGACGCCATCGCTTTGATGACAGAAAAGGCAAAGGACTATGAAGGCATCGAGATTGTTCCCCTCAAGGTCAAGTATCCTCAAGGCGGCGAGAAGCAGCTCATCGATGCAGTTATCGGCCGACAAGTGCCTGCACCTCCAGCCATTCCCATTAGTGTGGGAGCTGTTGTGCAGAATGTAGGCACTGCGTTTGCCATCTATCAGGCTGTCATGAAGAACAAACCTTTGATTGACCGCATCATCACTGTCACTGGAAAGAGCGTCAAGCAACCAAGTAATCTGTTGGCTCGTCTCGGCACGCCTTTCCAGCAACTTATTGATGAATGTGGCGGTTTGCCAGAAGATACGGGTAAGATTATCGGCGGCGGTCCCATGATGGGAAAGGCTCTTCTTAGTCTCGACATACCTATGACGAAAGGTTCCAGCGGCTTGCTCATCATGAATGAAAAGGAAGCTCGTCGCGTTGAGCCCCAGCCTTGCATCTGTTGTGCCAAGTGCGTCAGTGCTTGTCCCATGGGCTTGGAGCCTTATTTGCTGAGCAAGCAAAGCAAGTTGGAGGATTGGGAAGGCGCGGAGAAAAATGATGTGGTAAGTTGCATCGAGTGTGGCTCTTGCCAGTTCACCTGCCCAAGTCATCGGCCTTTGCTCGATATGATTCGCCTCGGTAAGTTAACCGTCATGGGCATCATCAAGAGTAGAGCTGCGAAGTAAAATAGTAAATTGTAAATCGTCAAATAGTAAATGAAATGATGAAACCTATCATATCCCTTTCACCTCACGTTCATGGCGGCGATTCCGTCAGCAAGAACATGTATGGTGTTTGCATTGCGCTAGTACCGGCATTGCTTGCCAGCCTTTGGTTCTTCGGCCTTGGCGCTGCCATTGTTCTTGCCACATCGGTGCTCTCATGCGTTTTCTTCGAGTGGTCTATCACGAAGTTCCTGCTGAAGCGACCTGGTTGCACAATTTGCGACGGCAGTGCTATCCTGACAGGCTTGCTGTTAGGCTTCAACTTGCCAAGCAACCTGCCCATCTGGCTCATTATTATCGGTGCCCTTGTTGCCATCGGCATCGGAAAGATGACTTTCGGTGGCTTAGGTCAGAACCCTTTCAACCCTGCTCTTGTAGGTCGTGTGTTCCTGCTCATCAGTTTCCCTGTGCAGATGACTTCCTGGCCGATAGCCGGTCAACTTACTGCTTACACGGACGCCAAGACGGCAGCAACTCCGCTCTTTATCATGCAGAATGCCATAGCAAGCGGTAACCCTGCGGAGCTGAACAAGTTGCCTGATGCAACCGATATGTTGATTGGCCAGACGGGTGGTTCCATGGGTGAAGTGAGTGCTTTGCTGCTGCTTTTGGGATGTGCGTTTATGCTTTGGAGGAAGATTATCACCTGGCACATTCCCGTTAGCATTCTCGGCACGGTTGCCATCTTCTCGGGTATCATGCACATCGTCAACCCGATTTATGCCATGCCTCATGTCGTGCTGATGAGTGGTGGCTTGATGCTCGGCGCTTGTTTCATGGCTACTGATTACGTCACCTCACCAATGACGGGCAAGGGACAACTCATTTATGGCGTATGCATTGGCCTGCTGACAGTCATCATTCGCAACTGGGGTGCTTACCCCGAAGGCATGTCGTTTGCCATTCTCATTATGAATGCCTTTACGCCTCTCATCAATACTTATTGCAAACCTGAGCGTTTTGGCGAAGTCGTCAGAAAGGAGGAAAAGAAATGAAGAAGCTCGAATCTACTTGGTATAATATGGCTCTTGTGCTGACAGGTATTGCTGTCGTTGCAGGAGCAGCCCTCGGGTACGTAAACAGCATAACGGCTCCGACGATTGACGCCATCAAAGCTCAGCAAGAGAAAGATGCCGAGATGGAGGTCTTGAATGGTCAGGAAGGCACTGCCATCAAGATTACCGATTCCAAAGGTTTCGGCGGAGCATTGACTGTGATGGTCGGTCTTGCACCTGACGGAACGGTTCTCGGCTACAAAGTGCTCGAGTCGAGCGAAACGCCGGGACTTGGAGCTAAGGCACAGGATTGGTTCCAACAGGGACAGAAGGGCGACATCATCGGCAAGACGGCAGGCGGTCTGACAGTCAGCAAAGACGGTGGCGAGGTGGATGCCATCACGGCTTCTACCATTACCAGTCGTGCTTTCCTGCGTTGTATCAATGCCGCTTACGACAAACTTTCCGAGAGTTCAGATGCCCAAAGCGGGGCGAGTCCGCAGGCAGGCAAGCCTAATAATAATTTATAATGTATAGGAGGAAACAGAAATGAACAACATGAAAGTCCTACTTAATGGCATCATAAAGGAGAACCCCACGTTTGTGCTCCTGCTTGGCATGTGTCCGACGCTCGGAACGACCAGCAGTGCAATGAACGGCATGTCGATGGGCCTTGCCACTATGGCAGTCCTGATTTTCTCCAACCTCATCATATCGCTTATCAAAAACCTTATTCCCGACAAGGTGCGCATTCCTTCGTTCATTGTCGTGATAGCGTCGCTGGTGACAATTCTGCAGATGCTCATCAAGGCATATGCACCCGAAGTGGACAAGAGCCTTGGCCTCTTCATTCCGCTTATTGTGGTGAACTGCATCATTCTTGGCCGCGCAGAGGCCTTTGCTGCAAAGAATGGCGTAATCAGTAGCATTTGCGACGGCATTGGCATGGGTATTGGCTTTACTCTCGCCCTCACTCTTTTGGGAGCAGTTCGCGAGTTGTTAGGCACAGGAAAAGTGTTCGATGCGACGCTCTTCTCTGAGGAATATGGCGCACTTGTCTTTGTGTTGGCTCCTGGAGCCTTCATTGCGCTCGGCTATCTCATTGCTATCTTCAACAAGGTCAAATCGTAAATAGTAAATTGTCAAATTGTAAATAGACATGGCTTACATACTTATATTCATTACAGCAGTCTTTGTTAACAACATCGTACTGTCGCAGTTCTTGGGCATCTGCCCGTTCTTGGGGGTCAGCAAGAAAGTGGATTCCGCCCTTGGCATGGGTGCAGCCGTGGCTTTTGTGCTCACGTTGGCCACGATTGTCACTTACCTGATTCAGGTTTACGTGCTCAATGCCTTTGGTCTGGAATACCTGCAGACGATTGCCTTCATCCTGGTGATTGCAGCCCTCGTGCAGATGGTGGAGATTATCCTGAAGAAGAGTGCTCCTGCCCTTTACCAGGCGCTCGGCGTTTTCCTGCCGCTCATCACGACCAACTGCTGCATACTTGGCGTAGCCATCCTCGTGGCAAACGGCACATACGCCACGCAAGGCCTTGAGCCCAACCTGTTGACTGGCGTCGTCTTTGCCATCAGCACAGCCATCGGTTTTGCTTTGGCACTTGTTGTCTTCGCAGGCATTCGCGAGCAATTGTCCATGATGGACGTTCCTAAAGGTTTACAGGGCATGAGCATCGCCCTCATCACTGCCGGCCTTCTTGCTATGGCGTTCATGGGATTCAGTGGTGTCGACAACGGACTCAAGGGGCTGTTCGGGCTATAGGAATATGGAGTTAAAGGAGTTAAAGGAGTTAAAGGACAATAGTTTTGGATGTAAAGATTGTTACATTCTTCCAAATGGTAATGTCTTTAACTCCTTTAACTTCCTTAACTCCTTTAACTTCCCAAAATTAGTAAATGGTAAATGATTAAATAGTAAATACAAGAGATGAACATTCTATTAACTGGTGGTGCCGGCTACATTGGCAGCCACACCCTTATTGAGTTAGACAAGGCGGGCCATAGCGTGGTGGTCGTCGATAACTTCTACAACTCGCAGCCCGAGGCCATTCGTCGCGTCGAAAAGATTATCGGTCATGACGTCACAATGATTGAGGCCGACATACGCGACCGTGCAGCTATGGAGAAGGTTTTCACGCAGCATAAGATAGATGCAGTCATCAACTTCGCCGGGCTGAAGGCAGTCGGAGAGTCTGTTGCCAAGCCGCTTGAGTACTACGAGACCAACATGAACGGCGTCTTCGTGCTGCTCGACGTGATGCGTCAGCACGGCTGTAAGAACTTCATCTTCTCCTCGAGTGCAACGGTCTATGGTGACCCCGCCATCATTCCCATCACAGAAGAATGTCCCAAAGGTCAGTGCACGAACCCATACGGATGGACGAAATCCATGCTCGAGCAAGTGCTGATGGACGTACAGAAGGCCGACCCCGAGTGGAACGTCGTGCTGCTTCGCTACTTCAACCCCATCGGGGCACACGAGTCGGGTCTTATCGGCGAGAACCCCAATGGCATTCCTAACAACTTGATGCCCTACATCACGCAGACTGCCATCGGTATTCGTAAGGAGCTCGGAGTCTTCGGCAACGACTACGACACTCCCGACGGGACGGGCGTTCGCGACTACATTCACGTGGTTGACCTCGCCTGCGGACACGTCAGCGCACTTCGTGCCATTCAGGAGAACAAGGGCCTTGCCATCTACAACCTCGGCACGGGTCACGGCTATTCTGTTCTCGACGTGGTGAAGGCCTTCGAGAAAGCCAACGGCCTGAAGGTGCCGTATGTCATCAAGCCGCGTCGTCCGGGCGACATCGCTACGTGCTATTGCGACCCTGCAAAGGCGAAGGCGGAGTTGGGATGGGAAGCCAAGTTCGGCATCGAGGAGATGTGCCGCGATGCATGGCGCTTCCAGAAGAACAACCCCAATGGCTACGAATCATAAGTATAATGTAATGAGCCGCTTAAGGTAAAACGCTTGTAACATTACTCTCAATTTAAGATGGAACTCGACAACACGTCGGGTTCCGTTCTTTTTATGCCCTCACGGCAGGTCATGTTTCCATGCATGACAAGGCGTGATGAAAACGTCGTACGTGATGATTGAAATTTACCCACGTGATAAATTCAATTTACCCACGTAATATTTTAATTATTACACGTAATATTTTGAATTTACCCACGTGATAATTTCAAACTACCCCTGTGATGTTTTTCGAATCAGCAAGTCGTGTTTCATTTTCTGTTGTGCCAGGACGTTTGTCATGATGTGGCGATTTCGATGGCGAGACTTGTCGTAATATAACCCTAAACGCTTCCTCGGCGGCGGCAAACCGAGCCGCTGGAATCGCCTTCTCTTTCCATATTCGACAGTTAAGGACAAATAAATAGATATTTATTTGGTGCGTATTGTAAAAAAACGTATTTTTGTCGATTGAATGAGAAATGAATTTGTAATGGACAAACTGCATAATCAACAAACTAAACTATCAATAAAAATGAAAAGATCTACTTTATTCCTTCTGGCTCTCTGCACAGGACTGATGGCCTTGGCCGAGCCTATCGGCAAGCGTGCCGCACTCTACACTGCAAAGTCCTACCTGCTGGAAAAAGGCAAACAAATCAATGCTTCGCAGACCCCCTACAGGGCTGCCGCACAGTCCACGACTGGCAATCAGGACGAGGCTTACTACTACGTCTTCAACGCCGGTGACGACGCGGGCTACGTCATCGTCTCCGGCGACGACCGCGTGGAGCCCATCCTCGGCTACGTGGACCATGGCTCGTTCGACCCCGACAATATCCCCGTGAACATGCGCACCATGCTGCAGATGTATTCCGATGAGATAAAATATGTCATCGACAACGACATCCAACCCGGCGACCCACGAATCAAAGGTCGCAACAAGGTGGCCGGAACCAGGCACAGCGTACCCGAGTTGCTGACCACGCGCTGGAACCAGGGTCACCCCTACAACCTCACTTGCCCGCAATATTATGATGAGGGCGATACGACTCTCACCTTGAAAAGCTATCCCGCTACGGGCTGTACGGCTACGGCTATGGCTCAGACGATTGCGTTCTACAGGTATCCGAATTCCCTGAGAAAGAATATTCCATCCTACACGAACACCTATACCTCGAAGAACGGGAAAGTCTCGAAGACGCTCACCCGCCCTGCTATTGCCCGCGGCAGTGTGATAGATTGGGACAACATGCGCGACGTCTACAATTGCAATGACAAGCACGCCCACGACATCCAAGATACGGCAGTCGCCAACCTGATGTTGTATTGCGGCCAGTCCGTGAAGATGGGTTATGGCCCTTCTTCCGGAGCGAACTTCGACGAGACGCCCTTCATCGAATACTTCGGTTTCGACAGCCGTGCCTATCGTGCCTATCGCAACAACTACAGCATCGACGAGTGGTTCGAGTTGATGTATCGCGACATCTCAGCTGGGTTCCCCGTCTGCTACGCAGGTTTCTCTTCCGGCGGTGGCCATGCTTTCGTCATAGACGGCTTCGATGGTGACAACCTCTTCCATGTGAACTGGGGTTGGGGCGGCGGCAGCAACGGTTGGTTCCTCATCAGCATCCTGAATCCGGGCGACAACAGCGGCATTGGTGCCAGCAGCAGTAGCGACGGCTACAGCATGGGCTGCTACGCTCTCTTCAACCTGCGCTTGCCGGGCGCTCCCAAGGATGATACGTTCCTCAGCGTTACCGATGTCACCCTCACCGGCTCGAATGTCAAGGTGCTGTACAAAAACAGAACTGGTGCGAAGGCCACTTTCCATGGAGGCATCGTGATGCTGGATGAAAACGGAGAACTTGAGTTGGTTGGCACGAAGCGACTGATATCGTCGTTAGATGTCAACTCTTCTTCCCTCCAGACTTTCCGCCTTGCCGGCACGCTTCCCGAGGGCGTGTACAAACTCTCCCCTGCCAGCAAACCCTCGAAGAGCGAGGTTTGGCATCCCGAATACGACTTCGATACCCAATATATCGAAGCAGTTGTAGACAGCCTCGGCGAGATGACACTCAGTTTCAAGAAGGATGTGCCGACCTACGAAAGTCTTAGCATCGACACCATCGTCTTCCCCGGTTCATCTGTGGAAAAAGAGAAGCAGGAAGTCAAGGTGACCTTCCGCAACAATGGTAAAGACTACCTTCGCGAAATACATTTCCTTGCGAGCAAAACGCAGGAGAAGGTCTACACCAAGAGCCGCTCGCTGGTAGCAGTACGTGCCGGCGAGACAGTGGACGTCTCATACTTCTTCACGCCCGAAACGACCGGCCTCTATAACCTCTGGTTCGCTACCGACGACAAGGGTAACAACGTGGTGGGACAAGGCACGATGAACGTTATCTCCGCAGCCCAAGCAGCCAAGGCAAGCCTCACCGTCTCGTCGTATACCATCGACAACCTCGTAAGCGGCAGCGCTTACGGCAAGTGCCTGGTGGGTTCGGCAAAAATTAAGAACAACAAGAATGTGGCCTTCGATGGCAGGATTAGGCTGACAATATGGAGCCAGCCGAACGGTTCCGGCTCTGCCTATGGCGGCACAAGCAAAACCTACGAAGTCTCCATTGGCGGCAGCAGGTCAACCACCATCAACTTCAGTTTCGATGGCCTCGAAGAGAACACCAAGTACTATTTCTCCGCCTCTTATGTCGACCAGGGTGGCGAATTGGGTAACGGTGGCGTATGGGACCTTGGCGGCTGGATGGTCAAGGCTGGCGCAGCAAGCTGGAAGACAGACGGCTCGATTTCAGGTATATCATATAAGACCGTGATGTCGACATCGATATATGCATGTGGCGTTCTTGCCGATTGCAGCAAGGCCATCAGATGCCTGAAGCCTAACAACAATCCAAACACCATCTACGTCATAAGCGACAATATTGAGATACCGGACAGCCTGGAGCATTCGAACGTCGTGCATGGCAAACACGCCAACCGCATCGACCTCTTCAACGACCGAGCCTATTATCTCCCCGCTTCCTTCAAGGCTGACACCACCTCGTTCACCTATACCTTCCCCGAGACAGAAGACGGAACGAAATGGCACGCCTTCACCATGCCATTCAGCCCCGACTCCATCTTCCTCGACGACCAACTCATCTCGTTGGACGACACGCTCAATCAATTCCTGATTTGCGAGTTCTCGGGCGAAAACTCGAATAATGAAGTTTGCTTCAGGCCGGCAACAAGCCTGCGTGGCGGTACTGCATATATTATCGCTGCTCACAAATCAATGGCTGGTCGCTCACTCGTCTTCCGCGCAAACGACGCAAACTACTACAAGACAGGTACAGACCCGATGATTGTCTCATCGAAGAACTATATGTTCCATGGCAACACCTATTCTCCCAAACTTAAGAACTGCTACGTTCTGAACGAGGAGGGAACAGCATTTGACTATATCACAACCGCCAAAGCGTTGCCAGCAATGTCTCCCTACTTCACGACGGAATTGCCCGACAGCGTTGCTCCTACATCAATCGTTCTGCCCGACCTGCCATTCCCGTCAATCTATCTCACTCTCGACGAGATGGCAACCAACACCATCGAGGCTGGAACGTTCGACGAGGTGACCCTGAAGCGCACCTTCGATATCGGTTTCAACACAATATGCCTGCCATTCCAGGTGGACGACGTTGCCGAGTTCTTTGGTGAAAATGCGCAAGCATACGAGTTCTACAACTTTGTTGGAACAGACCTCAACTTCATCATGGCAAGCAGCCTCACAGCAGGTCAGCCCTATATCATCATCATGAATGATACTGTCCCCGAAGAAATCGTCCAGAACGACATTACTATCAATGAGGAAAGCATCGAAGCAAGCTTCGTCACGAGTAACGACGCAAACTTCCTCGGTACATACAATCCATTATACTTGCCCGATTCAGAAACCGTATTCTACGACATTGCAGCAGACGGCACCGTTGTCAAACTCCAAATCATGGCATCCGGAGAAGCAAACGTAATTAACGGATTCCGTGCGTACTTCGAACTCCTCGAAGATGTGGAAGGTTTGAGAGTTTGCCTCTATGATGATGCCACCGGCATAGCAGACATCAGGAATCACAACGAATCGAAGACCATCATATACAACCTCGCAGGTCAACGCCTCAGCAAAGCCGGCAAGGGTGTTGTTATCATTAACGGCAAAAAGGTACTCAAATAACAAATAACAGCTCATCCAAAAACTAAAACTTACAACTAACACGACAATGAAAAAGATAGCTTTATTCATCGCGGTGCTTTGCTATGCACTCATGTGCTCGGCAGAACCAATAGGCAAACAGGCAGCACTCTATACAGCAAAGGCTTTCATGCTTGCCCAAGGCAAATCCGTCAATGCATCTCAGACACCCCACAAAGCAGCTGGCCTTACCTCCGGACAACAGGACGTGACATATTATTATGTCTTCAATGCAGGAGGTGACGGCGGCTATGTGATTGTCTCTGGCGACGACCGTGTGGAACCCATCCTCGGTTATGTGGACCAAGGTTCATTCGACCCAGACAATATACCCGAGAACATGAGTTCATGGCTGCAGTTCTATGCAGATCAAATAAAGTTCATCGTAGACAATGACATCCAGCCTGGTGACCCACGAATCAAAGGTCGCAACAAAGTTTCTGGCACGAAGCATAGCATCCCCGAGCTTATGAAGTCACGTTGGAACCAAGGTCACCCCTACAACCTCACATGCCCAAAGTACTACAAAGGTGACGGCACGCAAGCATATTCTGCGACTGGTTGTGCTGCCACAGCAATGGCACAGGTCATCAACTACTACAAGTATCCTGACAAGACAAAGAGCATTATTCCCTCCCACTCCAAGACATACACGTTGGACAACGGCACGCAGAAAACCGTTACGGCAAATGCTGTTCCCAAAGGTACAAAGATTGATTGGGAAAATATGCGCGACACATATAGTTGCAACGACGACCATGTCCACGATGCTCCCGATACCGCTGTGGCAAATCTTATGCTTTATTGTGGCCAAGCCCTTAAGATGGGTTGGGGTAAAAGCTCAGGTGCTGACACCTCAAAGTCAAGAGATGCGTTGGTCGACTATTTCGGTTTCGATGCATGTGCCTACTGGGCAAGCCGTCCCAACTATGGCATCGATGAATGGTTCGACATGCTCTACAACGAGATGGAAGCAGGATATCCAGTTCTTTATCGAGGTCATTCGTCCGGCGGCGGTCATGCTTTCGTCATAGATGGCTTCGATGGTGACAACCTCTTCCACGTGAACTGGGGCTGGGGAGGCGGCAGCAATGGCTGGTTTCTCATCAGTATATTGAATCCCGGCGACAACAGCGGAATGGGTGCAAGCACCAGCAGCGATGGTTACAGCATGACGCAAGGTGGAGTCTTCAACCTTCGCACACCCGACACGCCGAAAGACCCTTATCTCTCTATCAGCGATGTTTCCATTACGGGCACCAACATCAAGGCAAAGTTCACGAACAAGACGGGTGCGAAAGGCACGTTTAATGTGGGTGTTGTGATGTACGACGAGAATGGCGAGCTTGTCCTCGTCAGCACAAAATATACGCTGTCTGGTTTGGCAGATGGCAGCTCACAGACAAAATCGATACCCATTAGGAATCTCCCTGAAGGCAGGTACAGGCTCTCTCCTGCCAGCAAACCCTCGAGAGGCACTGTTTGGCATGCCAAATACGACCTTCACAACCAATACATCGAGGCAATAGTCGATAGCACAGAAAACGTCTTCTTGCAGTTCCCCTACCCAACCACATACGAAGACATCAGGATTGACACCATCACTTTCCCCGGCACTCGCATTGTCGGACAGCAGCAAGAGGTGAAAGTCACATTCCACAACGAAGGCAAGGAATACTTTAAGACAGTATATCTCTTGGCAAGCAAGACGCAGACCAAGACGTATACAGACAGCAAGTCTATGGTAGCAGTTCGCTATGGTGAGACTATTGACGTGTCGTACTTCTTCAAGCCGACAGAGACGGGCACCTACAATCTTTGGCTCGCCACCGACGACAAGGGTAATAACGTTATTGGTCAGGGCACCGTGAATATCATCTCTGAAAGTGAAGCGACCAAGGCCGAACTTTCAGTCACCAAGTATGAGTTCAAAAACGTCGACGAGCAAAATGGTGTGGAATATATCGTCGGCAAACGTCTCGTCGGTACTGCTACAATCAGCAACGATGCAGAGGAAGACTTCCATGGAAGGATTAAGATACAGATGTGGCATCAAAAGATTGGGAAGAACACCGCCACAAGTGGGCCGACACGTTCTTTCAATATCGACGTCAACGCAGGCAAGACCACTAAAGTAGACTTTGAGTTCGATGACCTCAGCGAGGGTTATTATTATCGTTTCAAGGTGTTTTATGCTAACCAGGACGGCAATCTCGTCAACGGTGGCATCTGGGACAACAGGTGGGAAGTGCATGGTGGCGCATTGGTTTGGAAGTCCGATGGCAGCATAGATGGCATGTTGTACAAGTCATCCATGCGTCCGAGCCAGACCATTATTGGCTTCTATGCGGATTGTAGCAAGGTAACACGTGTGACGCCAATCAATGCCAACCCCAACATCATCTATGCGTTTGCGGCAGGAATGGAAGAGCCGAAAGGACTGACAAACAACAATGCCGTATATGGCAGCAAGGCAAAACAAGTGAACTTGGTCAACAACCTTCCATACCACATTCCTGTAAGTTTCGATGCCGACAGCGCGTCGTTCGCATATACATTCCCAGAGACGGAGAACGGCACGAAGTGGCACACCGTCACCATGCCGTTCCAACCCGACTCTATTTACATCGGCGAACGTCTCGTTTCGCTTGAAGATTCGCTCAATCATTTCTGGATTTACGAGTTTGCTGCCGAGGGAGACGACGGTTCG
>JAGCNZ010000095.1 GCA_017645655.1 Bacteroidaceae bacterium
ACTCCAGTCGTTGGAGTAGTCCAGCAGTCCGGGATGACGTTCGCTGACGCCAGTGAAGTTCCATGCTCCCACTTGGTTCAGGTTGCCTGCTCCGCCGTCATAGCATTGCACCATTACGCGGTCCACGGCATTTGGCTTCTGCGCGCGTATTTTGTCGTTGAGGCTTGTCCAATAACTGTACATGGTATAGGGTGCGAATGTAGTCTTGTAGCCCAGATTGTACATCATGATGTGGAACTTTGCGGCCGTTTCGGCATCGTAGTCCTGCTCCGTGTCGTTGTTCACGGCGTCTATTTCGGGCACAGCTTGTTTGAGGGCTTTGAAGTTCTTGTAGAGCATTGTTGTCCTACCCGTTCCGCTCGAATTGATGAGGTTCCTGATGTTGCCGTACGAGCCGTTTCCCCAGCCGCCGATGCAGATTTCCACGCGCGTGATGCTGGTGGGCTCCGTCTTGAGGTTTGCGATGTCCTCTTGATAGTAAGGGTTCGTCTTTTGGAAGACGTATTCGCCGTTGTAGCAGATAGTGTCGCCATCGGTCGTAAGCGTGCCATCGGCTTTGACGTCAACGTTGAATAGAATAACATAGGTAAAGCCCGAATTGCGCAGTTTCGAAATGGTATTGGGGCGTCCGCGACGAATGTGTCCGCCGCAATAGATGCCGGAAACTTCTCTGTATTCACCTTGAGCAAAAGAATCTGCCAATGCT
The DNA here is from genome assembly GCA_017645655.1 of Bacteroidaceae bacterium. Taxonomy (GTDB): domain Bacteria; phylum Bacteroidota; class Bacteroidia; order Bacteroidales; family Bacteroidaceae; genus Physcousia. The sequence goes on from JAGCNZ010000095.1 coordinate 707, forward strand.
ATAACCATAGTAAAAGCAAGAAGAACAACCTTTTTCATTGTATAAAAATATATAATTTGCGTGCAAATATAGTATTATTTTCGCACGTGGCAAAGGAAATTTGATAAAAATTTTATTTAAGTAGTAATCAAATTGTATCTTTTTTCTATGTCGGGGCATTCTTCAAAAGTCAAAATCGTTCGATGAAGTGGGTTGTTTTTGCAATTTGTGCGATACCGTCTAACAAATCTAACAATTTTAACATCAATTTATGAGAGACAACTACATGCTCACATATTATAAAATATATAAAGGGATTTTGGAAATTATACATAGGAACATTTTAGCTTGTCTCGATTCACTTGTTAGGTTTTCAATCCCTCCACGTTATATTTCCAATTATTCCACGTTATATTTCCAATATTCCACGTTATATTTCCAATTATTCCACGCTATATTTGCTTTTACTCCTGCCTGCGTTGTATGCCCCTTTAGCCTCCTATTTGTTAAAATCTTATTTAGCAACAAAATACTCGTGAAATTATTTGAATTATGGTAATAATGTTGTATCTTTGCAGCAGATTTATAAAAACATAAAATATGACATCGAAAAATCTTCTCAGCATTTGCCTCCTGGCGATTATTTCCTGTTTATTCTCTTGCAAGGGGCGCAACTATGAAAGCGTGAACGGCGATCCTATGCAGACGCGTATCTATATCCTCGACAACGGTCTGAAGGTTTATCTCTCTGTTAATAAAGAGGAACCTCGCATTCAGACTTACATCGCCGTGCGTACAGGTTCGAAGAACGACCCTGCCGAGACGACTGGCTTGGCCCACTACCTGGAGCACCTTATGTTCAAGGGTACGAAGCAGTTCGGTACTACAGACCCCGAGGCTGAGGCTCCCTTGCTGGATGAGATTGAGCAGCGCTATGAAGAGTACCGCACCATAACCGACGAGGCAATCCGCAAGCAGAAGTATCACGAGATAGACAGTGTCTCGCAACTTGCAGCAAAGTACTTTATTCCCAACGAGTACGACAAGCTGATGGCCGCCATCGGTAGCGAGGGCTCGAATGCGTTTACCTCAAACGACGTGACCTGCTACGTCGAAGACATCCCCGCCAACGAGATTGAGAACTGGGCAAAGGTGCAGGCCGACCGCTTCCAGAACATGGTCATCCGCGGCTTCCACACCGAGTTGGAGGCTGTTTATGAGGAGTACAACATCGGCCTCTCCAGCGACGGCAACAAGCAGTACGAAGCTTTGCTCGCCAAGCTTTTTCCCACGCATCCCTATGGCACTCAGACCACAATCGGCACGCAGCAACACTTAAAGAATCCCTCTATCACAAACATCAAGAACTACTTCGCAAAGTGGTATGTACCCAACAATGTGGCCATCTGTATGGCGGGCGATTTCGACCCCGACAAGACGCTGGCCATACTGAAGAAATACTTCGGCGAGTGGAAAGCCGGCGAAGATGTCGCTCAACCCGTCTTCCCCGAGCTGGAGCCGCTGACGCAGCCTGTAGATACCACTGTCATAGGCCTTGAGGCAGAGAACGTTTGGCTTGGCTGGCGCACTGAGAAAGCCTCTTCCCTGCAGAACGACACGCTGGAACTCATCAGCGCCGTACTTTATAACGGAAAAGCAGGTCTGCTTGACCTCGACCTCAATCAGGAAATGAAGGTGATGGATGCTGGTGCTTTCGCTGAGCCGATGCTCGATCACGGGCTCTTCCTCGTGGCCGGTCAGCCAAAAGAAGGGCAGTCGCTCGATGAGGTGAAGGAGTTGATGCTGGGCGAGATAAACAAGTTGAAATGCGGTGATTTCGATGAGGACCTGCTGTTGTCTGCGTTGAACAATAAGAAGCTGGATGAGCTGCGCAGCCTCGACCACAACTCTGCTCGCGTCAGCAAGATGCTCGACGCCTTCATCAACGGCATCGAATGGCAGCAACAGGTCGGACAGATGGACCGTCTCGCTAAGATTACCAAGCAGGAACTCGTCGCCTTTGCCAATCGCTTCTTCACCGAAGGCTATGTGACCGTCTATAAGCGTCAGGGCGAAGACACCACGCAGAAGAAGATTGATAAGCCCGCCATCACGCCCATTCCCACAAATCGCGACCTCGTCAGCCAGTTCGTGAAGGACATTCAGGAGGCAAAGGTTGCCCCCATCGAGCCACTGTTCCTCGACTACAAGAAGGACCTCTCGTTCTTCACTACACAGAAAGGCTTGCCCGTCATCTACAAGCAGAACACCGAGAACGGCCTCTTCGAACTGCAGTTCCGCTACGAGTTCGGACAGGAGGACGACAATCGATACGATGTGGCAGCCAACTATATCGACTATCTCGGCACGGACAAACTCTCTGCCGCACAGATAAAGCAACAGTTCTATAAGATGGCCTGCAACTATGCCATCAGCGTGAATGCCGACGCCATTACTATCGGTCTTAGCGGCCTCGCCGAGTACATGCCCGATGCGCTCGCCCTGCTCGAAGACCTGCTCCATAATGCCAAGGCCGACCAGAACGCCTACGAGCAGATGGTTGGGCTCATCCTGAAGAACCGCCAAGACCAGAAGTCGGAGCAGCGCAGCTGTTTCACCATGTTGGGGCAGTATGCCCTCTATGGCCCGCACAATGCCCTGCGCGACAATATGACCGAGCAGCAGCTTCGTGAGACTAATCCTCAGGAACTGCTCGACCTCTTGAAGAACATTTCTGGGTACGAGCATCAGGTTCTCTACTATGGTCCTGTCGCGAAGGAAAAACTGGATGGCTGTGTGTCCGACCTGCATCCCACCGAAAAGGACCTGAAGCCTGTGCCAGAAGGTAAACCCTACGAGTTGCAGACGGTATCGGAGCCCGAGGTTATCATCGCTCCCTACGACGCCAAAAACATCTATATGCGCATGTACGTCAACGAAGGCAGGCAGACAAATCTCGACGAGCACGCCATTATCAACCTCTTCAATGAATACTTTGGCGGCGGCATGAACGGCATCGTCTTCCAGGAGATGCGCGAGGCTCGCGGACTGGCCTATAATGCCATGGCATACTATCTTACTCCTGCCAAGAAAGGCGAGCCTGAATTCTTCTTCACCCACATCATCACGCAGAACGACAAGATGATGGATTGTATCAACCAGTTCCGCGAAATCCTCGACAAGATGCCTGCCAGTGAGGCTGCTTTCCAGATTGCCAAAGATGCCCTGACAAAGCAGATTGCCAGCCAGCGCACTACCAAGTTCGGCGTCATCCGAGCCTACATCTCAGACAAGCGACAAGGTTATGACTTCGACGTGAACAAGAAGATTTACGAAGACCTGCAGAACCTGACCTTGCAGGACATCACCGACTTCGAACAGGCTCAAATCGCAGGCAAGACAGGCCGCTATGTTATCCTCGGCAACGAGAAGGAACTCGACATTCCCGCTCTCGAACAGATTGCTCCAATCCGCAGAATCAGCCTCGAGGAAATCTTTGGCTACTAACCTTTACCATATATACGACAAGAGCGTGCCCTTCCCGTTTGGAGAGCACGCTCTTTTGCTTTGATCCTTCGCAGACTTTTACCTCGATGGGGCCGGGCGGGAGCTAATCTTCTTGAACTTATCGTCCCAGATTAGAATCCAGTTGCCTTTGCGACTGGTAATCGTGCCAGCCGAAACAGACAAAACTTCGCCAACATTGCTAATGCTCTGCGACGCTGTGACTCTTCCCTTCACGTTGTAGATGCGATAGAAGCCTGTGCTCTTTCCAACAAAGAATGTGCTTCCCCAACCAACCACTTCGCCAACGCTGCTGCGAGCAAAGCCACCAATCTTCTTGCCTTTAGCGTCATAGAGGCGATGCCAATTCCGGTCCGACTCGATGTAAGCAATCTCCTGAGCCGCTGCAATTCCGGCAAACAAAAGAGCGAGAAGCGCTAATATGATTCGTCCTTTTTTCATGATAATTGATGTTTCTCGCTTGCAAAGATATGAAAAATTTTAATGCTGAGGTCAGCATTCACAAAATAATTAGTTCCGTGTTGTTGTATAAACCTCCAAATGCCCCATATTGCGTTTCCAAGATCCACACGAGGATTTTGAGGACTGCTTGCGGCGGTGTTCTATGGGGGTATTATTCTTTATTCCTTCAGCATGTCGGCATAAGCATCGATGACTGCCTTGACGCGCTCCAATGCTTCTTCCATCGAGCATTGCAACTTGCCTCCGCTGGCGTTCTTGTGGCCGCCACCGCCAAAGTGGCGAGATGCCATCTGGTCGCAAGGGAAATCGCCCACGCTCCTGAGGCTCAGTTTCATGATGCCGGGATGCTCTGTATCCTCGTTGATGAAGATGCTGAGCTTTGTGCCAAGCATTTGCAAGGGGATGTTGACAATGCCCTCAGTGTCGCCGTTCTTGACCTTGAAGCGGTGGCGCTCTTCATTGGTCAGGGTTATGATGGTGGTGTGGTATTCGTGCAGGACTTTCATGTTGACGTAGAGCAGGTAGCCTTGCAGTCTCAGTCTGCCCTCGGATGCTGTCCAGAAGACGTTTCGGTAAATTTGGTCTTTATCGATGCCACGAGCCAGGAGGTGGCTGATGTGCTCGTAGATGACAGGGCGGTTGGAGTTGAACGAGAAGGCTCCTGTGTCGCACATCATGGCGCAATAGAGGCAGATGGCCTCGTTCTCGGAGATGTTGTCAATCTCGCCGTTTTGACTGAGAATGTGGCAGATGACTTCGCCTGCCGCACACATTGCCGGTTCGGAGATGATGGTTTCGCAGAACTCTGTATTGGGGTCGAGGTGATGATCGATGAGGATGCGTGGTGCAGAGTTTTGCATCACGACTTCCTCCATGCCTCCAAGCCTATTGGGTTGGTTGAGGTCGCAAACGATGACGAGGTCTGCAGCATCGAAGGCTGCCCTTATCTGCTCTAGATGTTTGGTATAGATGAGGATTGTGTCGGCTCCTGGCAACCATGTAAGGAAGTCGGGAAAGACATTGGGCACAACGACCGTTGCCTGCTTGCCCTTCCTTTCGAGGTAGTGCTTCAGTGCAAGCGAACTGCCGATAGCGTCGCCGTCGGGGTTGACGTGGGTGCAAATGACGACGTTTGTGCTGCCGTCTAGCATTTCATGATTCATAGTTAACTCCTATAGACTCTGACAATTGTCTGATGAAGATGGAAGGATTCGGAGGAGTACAGGCGCGCCTCTTTCGAGCCTTCCTTCTTCGTCTCTTTCTCTTTCACGGGGAACGACAGTCCCTTGTCTAGTATCTCTTGTGCTTTGATGGTGGCAGGGTCGTCCTTGCTGAGAAACATCAGGTAGTCCTTCATTTCTCCGACATTATATATAATGTTGCCGAAGATGTAACGCTCGAAAAGGCGGCGGCTCTTCTGGAGCATGAGATTGCGGCGGCGCAATTGGTGCTTCTCACCGAACTGGGCAAACTTCTCCAGCAGGTTCTCTCGTTTAAGGTACTGTTCCATTCTGTCTGCTGTTCGGAGGGCTGCAAGTTTGGAGCGGTTCTCGTCGGAATAAGCAAAGGCAAACTGGCGGATGAGTCCTGTGTAGGCAGCCTCACGATAGTAGGAAGTCATTGCGGTCGTGTCCTCGGGGACAAAGACATCGGGTGTGATGCCTCCACCGCCGTAGACGATGCGACCGATGCTTGTCTTGTATTGCTTGCCGTCCTGATGGATGCTGTCTCCCGAGAAGAACTCTCCGCGCTCATATCGGGCAATGAGTTCCATTTCATACTCTTCGCCATGACCTTTCTCGTAAGGTTTCTGGATGCAACGTCCGGAGGGAGTATAGTAGCGTGCAACAGTCAGGCGAACCACGCTGCCGTCGCGGAACTCCATAGGTTGTTGCACAAGGCCTTTGCCGAAGGTGCGCCTGCCAACAATTGTGCCGCGGTCGTTGTCCTGGATTGCTCCGGCAAATATCTCGCTGGCACTGGCGCTGCCTTCATCCACAAGCACCACGATGGGAAGTTTTTGGAAAGCGCCTCTGCCATCACTGTGAAACTCTTCCCGAGGGCTCTTGCGTCCCTCAGTATATACAATCAACTTGCCGGCTGCCAGGAACTCGTTGACCATCTGTATGGCAATATGCATGTAGCCGCCGCGATTGCCCCTGAGGTCCACAATGAGTTGCTTCATGCCCTCCATGTTGAGGTCGGCCAGCGCGACAAGCATCTCGGCATACGTCTGCTCTCCAAAGTTTTTGACATGAATGTATCCAGTCCGTTCGTCCATCATAAAAAAGGCATCCACGCTCACTACGGGAATGTCGCCTCGCACTACGGTGAAGTACTGCAAGTCCTTTGTGCCATGACGCTTGATGCCAAGCTTCACCTTGGTTCCCTTCTCGCCCTTCAGGCACTTCATCACCTTGTCGCTCTCCATGCCAACAAGGGACGTGGTGTCGGCCGTCACAATTCGGTCGCCGGCCAGCACGCCAACCTTCTCAGCAGGACCTCCGTGAATCACGGACATCACGTTGACCGTGTCACTTTCCATTGTGAACTGCACGCCAATGCCACTGAATGAGCCTTTCAGGTCCTCAATGGATTCTTCGGCCTCCTTTGGCCCGAAGTAACTGCTGTGAGGATCCAACTCACCAAGGATCTGAGGCATAGCATCCTCGACAAGCGTATTCATGTCCACGGTGTCAACATAGTTGTTGTCAATGAGTTGCAACAGATAACCGACCTTTGACGAGCCAGTGTTGATGATGTTAATACGTCCGCCGGAAAAGTGACTGGTATAGAACGAGCCAATGAATATGCCAACGATTGTGCCGATGGCAATTAGCAGAGGTGTGAAGCGATGCTTAGTGTCTGGGTTCATAATGATGGATGTAAGAGGGAAGATGTAAGATGTAAGAGGGAAGATGTAAGATGTAAGAGGGAAGATGTAAGATGTTAGAGGGAAGAAGGGTAGATGTCGGTGTTAAGCGTTTTCGATGGGCACGAACTTTACTTCTATGCCTGCTCTGCGGAGCAAGTCTACTCCATCTGTCAGACGGTATTCGCGGCTGTAAATGACTCGTTTGATGCCTGCCTGGATGATGAGTTTTGCACATTCTATGCACGGGGAGTCCGTGACATAAAGCGTGGAGCCGTCGCTGTTGTTGCTGCTTCGGGCAATCTTCGTGATGGCATTTGCTTCGGCGTGGAGCACATAGGGTTTGGTCACGCCGTCTTCCTCGCAAACATTCTCAAAGCCGCTTGGAGTGCCATTGTAGCCGTCGCTGATTATCATCTTGTCCTTGACCACAAGAGCTCCCACTTGCCTGCGCTGGCAGTAGCTGTTCTCACTCCATATCTGTGCCATTCGCAGGTAACGGAGGTCCAGGTCGTGTTGTTTCTTTGAATCTTTCATATCGTGTTCTTTCATTTCAGGAGTGCCTGTATGTCTGGAATGATAAAGTGACCTCTGCCGAGACAGATGCTGCCTTCTTCCTCCCATCGGTTCAGGAGGCGCGAGGTAATGAGACGTGAGTCGCCGATGAATTTGGCTAGTTCCTTCATCTTGATAATGACCTCCACTTCGCCTTTGCTGTCAGGGAAGAGCTTTGAGAGGAAGTGTTTAAGCCGCTCTTCTGTCGTGAGAAGTTGGCAGGGCAGCAGTGCCTCCACTCTCTTTTGGCTGATGGCAGATAGGGCGTTGAGCAGGTTAAGACGAAACACCTCGCTCTTCATCAAGTGACTGTTGATGAGGCTCTTCCTGATGCTTAGCATCTTGACATCCGTCTTTGCCTGGTACGAGTATTGATAGGTGGGGTGCAGTCCGAAGAGTCTTTCTACATCAAGGACGGCTGGAGCACTTATCGAGGAGCGTGTGGCATAGATGCCGTCTGCTGAATGATGCTCACGTACCAGCTCACCTTCCACAAGCCAATGCAGCTGCGTGCAATTGTCACCCTGACGAATGAGGGGAAGCCTGGAAGCAGGCAACTCGTCGATATCAAGTCGCAAGACGTCTTCCAAGTGAAGCAATTCCGTGCTGCTGATGCCTTGAAGCAACGGCAGACGGGTCAGGAGGGCATAGTCATTGACCATTCGTGATAAAATATGTTTCCAGTTGTGGCTGCTTTTCCAGTACTCGTTTTGCGCCTTTCGTCCCTAAAACCATGAAGGCAGTAGCAAAGGCGTCGGCTTCTGCACAGGTTGGAGCAATGACAGTTGACGAAAGGATGTCCTGCTGAGCAGGATAGCCTGTCTTGGGATTGATGGTGTGTGCAATCTTCCGTCCGTCCTTGATGTAGAACCTGCGATAGTTGCCGCTTGTGGCAATTGCCTTGCCTGAGAGTTTAATGACTTCCTGCAACTCGGTATTGGTTGAGGTGGAGTCGTCGTCAGGCTTGTTGATGCCGATGCGCCAAGGCTCACCCTTCTCGTTGACACCTCCCGTCACAATCTCGCCACCAATCTCTATCATGAAGTTCTCGATGTAGTGGCTCCGCAGGACTTGTGCCACCCTGTCCACTCCATAGCCTTTTGCAATGGCGCTGAAGTCGAGGATGATGTTGGGATTGTCCTTCATGAGTTTGTTTCCATTCAGACGAATGTGGGACAGGCCGACGAAGGCAAGCAGGCTGTCAACCTTTGCTTGGTCGGGGAACAGTCCTTCCTTGAAGCCAAAGCCCCATGCGTTGACCAAGGGTGCGACTGTCGGGTCGAATGCTCCGTCGGTAGCCTTGAAGATCTTGAACGAGAGCTGCAGCACTTCGCTCAGCATCTCATCCACTTCGTCCGTTTCATTCCTGTTTATCCTGCTGATTGTGCTTTTCGGGTTGAACATCGAGAGCGAGGCATCAACCTTTTGCAACTCTTCTTCAATTTCGGCCTGGAGGTCTTTGTCGTAAAGGTACTTGGCATGATATATCGTGCCGAAGACGGTACCTTCGTTATGCTGATATGTTCCCATCGTGACCTGCTCCCGACGGGGTAGGAATATGAGCAGGCAAATGATGGCGATGACTGCAAGAATCGCTAAGAGTATTTTGCGTGGCATCATTTGTTATCCTCCTTCTTTTGTTTCTTCTTGATGATGCTCTGACCGACGTCGAAAATGACGTTCACGGTGCCGCCCCAGCCGTTACTGTCGTTCTTGCCAAAGCCGGGAATGAAGTATGGCTTGCCTTCGTCGGGTGTCTTGAGGGCCAGACGGAACTTATAGCGCATGCTCCAACCAAGGCGAATGAAACTCCAAAGTTTTGTCTCGACGCCTACGCCAAACTCCAGCCATTGCCCTGTCGCTTTCTCGCCATTCAGTTTGAGTGGTCCTGTCGTTCCATAAACTGGGTCGCTGAACGAGTCGTTGCCGATGTCGTACTTGAAGCTGCTGAATCCATATCTGACCATACCGAAGAGCCGATTGCCGTTGTGCTTCCTGTTGAAGTTGTAGTCCATGCCGAAGCGCATGTAGGGCGAGGTTGTGCTGAACGTGTTGCCCGTCTCTCCGCCTTCGCGATGGCAGTCGCCTATGCCGAGTTCGGCAATGGGAAAGTATTTGTCGCGAAAGCCTATGCGTGCTGCCACCTCCATGTTCGCGAATTTGGCTCCGACAGCTTTCATGGCAAAGCCAACGAGGTCGGCACTGACCGCAACACCGCTCAGCAGGGGTGCTTTCTCCTTTTTCTGCTGCGGCTCTTGGGCTTGCAGGGATGTGCAGGTCAGGCTAATTAGAAGCAGAAAGCAGGTGAATCTGCAGGTTTGTGGTAAGTTCATAGTTCACGGAGGAGCGTATGACGGTAATGGATTTGATAAATGTGTGAGTTGAGCGAACGTTTTGTATCTCGTGGAAGAGGGTCGTGGGACAGTCGGGAGACTCGTAGTGCACCTGATTGGTCTTCGTTATCCAGACGGTATCTTGGATGAGATAGTCTTCTCCTTTGATGGTGAAGACGAGTGTGTCTTCGTCTTGCCAATAGCTCAGGGGGAGGTTGAGGCTGGCGGTGCCTACCGAGCGGTTGAGCAGGGTAGGGCCATTCTTGCCAGCGGTAATGGTCAGCGTATCACTTATCTGTACTGCCACACCTTCCCTGTCGAATGCGCCATAGCAGCCTACGTGGTTGTAGAGGGTGCAGTCGTACGATTCGCATGCCGCGAGGAGCAGGATGCTTGATGCTATGAGCAGAAGCTTTCGCCTCATATTGTTTTCTCTATCTGGTAGTTGTTGCGTTCGGGAGCGTTGCGGCTGATGAGTTCTCCGAGGAAGCCTGCCACGAAGAGTTGCGTGCCGAGAATCATCATGGTGAGTGCGATGAAGAAGTAAGGGCTGCGGGTTACGAGCGGATGTGGGATGCCTTTCGTCAGGCAATACAGTTTTGTGCCGCCCACGACACAAACGGCAATGAAACCGATGATGAACATCAAGGTGCCGATGAAACCGAAGACGTGCATCGGTTTGAGCCCGAAGTTGTTGAGGAACCAAAGCGAGAGAAGGTCGAGGTATCCGTTGACGAAACGGTTCAGACCCATGAACTTCGACTTGCCGAACTTGCGTGCCTGGTGGTGCACCTTCTTCTCTCCAATCTTGCAGAAGCCGGCGTTCTTGGCGAGATAGGGAATGTAGCGATGCATCTCTCCGTAGACTTCGATGTTCTTCACTACTTCCTGTCGATAGGCTTTCAGTCCGCAATTGAAGTCGTGAAGGTTGTGTATGCCGCTCACCTGCCTTGCTGTCGCGTTGAAGAGCTTTGTGGGAATGGTCTTCGATAGGGGGTCGCCCTTGCTTCGATTCATCTTGTAGCCGCTCACCAGGTCGTATCCTTCCTGTGTGATCATGCGGTAGAGTTCGGGAATCTCGTCGGGTGAGTCTTGCAGGTCGGCGTCCATCGTGATGACCACATCGCCTTTTGCTTCGGCGAAACCGCAGTAGAGGGCAGGGCTTTTGCCGTAGTTGCGACGGAACTTAATGCCGTGAACCGTGTCGGGATTCTCTTTCTTGAGACCTTCTATTACGTCCCAAGAGCGGTCGGTACTGCCGTCGCTGACGAAGATAACCTCGTAGCTGAAGCCGTTATTTATCATTACTCGCTTGATCCAGCTAAAGAGTTCGGGAAGCGATTCTTCTTCGTTGTAAAGAGGAACAACAACGCTTATGTCCAATTTATTCATTGACTATTTGACTGATTACTGATTACGATTTATCTTTCTCTCCCTTTTGCGGTTGAGGCGCTCGAACGGGAAGGGCCGCAAACAGGGAAAAGGGCAGGGCCATAATGATATTGGAGATGACCAGTTGCAGCATGATGTCGCGTATGGTCATGGCGTGGACGAGCTTCTGCATTTCGTTCAGGTCAACATCCGGCATCATTTGCTTCCAGGCTTGGCGGTATTCCTCACTTTGCAGAGCCGTGTCCAGAGCGGTGAGCATCCGACCGTTGTCGAGCCAAAGGAAGTAGGCATACTCTACAGCATCGGTGAGCAGTCCTGCCAGCAGACACGTGACAATCGAGAGCCGTAGGATGTGCAACCAGCTGACCGAAGGGAAGAGGCGTCGGTAGTTCGTCAGTTGTCTGTAGAGCATATAGATGCTGATGATGCCCAGAACCGTGCTGAGCATCGAGAGCCAGGGGCGGTTTGCTCCGTACATCGCACAGAGGAACGTTGCCGACCACATCAGTCCAATCGGCAGCGCCATCCAGCCGGCTGCATCCATAAAAGTAGGTTTCTCCTTCATCGAAATATGCTAATACGAGCGGACAAAGGTACGAAATAATAATATAAATAATGTATAAATAGGCAAAAAAAACGCCTTATCAAATAATTTTTCACTTTTCACTTTTCACTTTTCACTGATTTGTCGTACCTTTGCACCCGCAAAAATCATGGGAAAGTCCTATACGGCATGCTCCTTGTGAATCCCCCAGGGCTTGACCGCAGCAAGGGCAGCAGGTTGTAGCGGCGCGATATAGCAAGCTTTCCCACCCGCCTCTTTAGCTCAGTTGGCCAGAGCACGTGATTTGTAATCTCGGGGTCGTTGGTTCGAATCCGACAAGAGGCTCAAACGCATAAAGCATCTAAAAGAGAGTTCCTTCGTGGGCTCTCTTTTTTCGTGGCACAACTTGTATGGCGATTTAACGTGTTAAGTTGGGCGATTTGACGTGCTGAGTCGGGAGAGTTGACGGGGAGCGTGACGTTTTGGCGGGCGCCGAAAGAATTCATAGCGGCCGCCAAAAGATTTCGTAGCGCTCGCCAAAAATGTTCACGGCGGTCGCCAAAAACCGAATTTCAACTATGTGCACCTGTGGATTTCCTTGGCCGGCATCGCGGCCATAATATTACTAAATGATTTATTTATTGTAAAATGTGACCGTTCGTGAAGAATTTTTTGCCTTTGTATGCATGTTTGTACGCATATTTTTATAATTTTGCAAGAAATTGACATAAGAATTAGCGCACAAATGATGCTTCCCACATATTACCTTTCGATTGACCTTGGAGCGACGAGTGGCCGTACAATTATCGCAAAATACGATGGAGAGCGAGTTGAGATGAGCGAACTGACGCGCTTCGAAACCACGCAGATTCATCGCGACGGACACGTTTTCTGGGACTTTCCTCACCTTTGTGACGAGATTCTTATCGCTTTGCAACAGGTTAAGAAAGAGGGAATTACGCTCACCAGTATTGGTATAGACACCTGGGGCTGCGATGTGGCTTTCTTCGATAAGAATGGCGAGCTGATTGGTTTGCCGTATTGCTATCGCGACCCTCATACGGATGGGGCGATGGAGCGCTACTTTGCGGAATGTATGACTCAGCAGGAACTCTACGAACGAACCGGCATCCAGTTCATGCCTTTCAACACCTTGTTCCAACTCGACACGATTCGTCGCGAAAACAAAGACGCGTTTGATGGGGCAGATAAGGTGCTCTTCATTCCTGATGCTCTTGTCTATATGCTTACAGGAGAGGCGGTTATGGAGCAAACGATTGCTTCCACGTCGCAGATGCTCAATCCCCAAACGGGCGACCTCGACACGAAGGTTCTGGCCTCGATAGGCATGAAGAGAGAGCGTTTCGGGCGTCTCGTTAAGCCTGGAGATAAGGTAGGTGTGTTGAGTCGTAAGGTTCAGGAAATGACCGGATTAGGTCCTGTTCCCGTGGTTGCTGTGGGAAGTCACGATACGGCTTCTGCTGTGGCTTCAATTCCAGCTGAGGACGGCAATTATGCTTACCTGAGTTGTGGTACCTGGAGCTTGCTTGGCATCGAGAGCCCGACGCCTATTATAAATAAGGAAAGCCTGAAATATAACTTCACGAACGAGGGCGGGTTGGACGGCACGATTCGTTTCCTCAAGAACATCACAGGGCTTTGGCTTCTGGAGCAATGTAGGAAAGAATGGACGGAAGGGCAGGCTCCTTCGAATGTGAACGAGTTGAATGCGCTTTGCTTAAAGTCCTCTCTCGAAAGTCTCATCAATCCTGATGACCCGCGTTTTGCTCATCCCGATTCGATGACGGCAGCCATTCGAGATTATTTGACTGAAACCAATCAGCCTTTGCCCCAGCAACCTGCTGATTATGTGCGCATTATCTTCCGCAGTTTAGCCAAGCGATATGCAGAAGTCGTCGAGATTCTTCGAGCCATTACGCCTGTTGATATCCAGCGACTTCACGTGATTGGTGGGGGAAGCAAAAACGGCTACCTGATGCAATTCGCTGCCGATGCGCTCCAGATTCCCGTTATTGCAGGGCCGCAAGAGGGAACCGCGCTCGGCAATGCTTTGGTGCAAATCCGTGCTGCAGGCTTGGTTGGTTCGCTCACGGAAATGCGGGCTATCGTCAGGAAAAGCATTGAAATAAAGGAATATAAATAACGAAATATATGAAAGAAGAACAGATTCTAAAGTCCTACGAGATTGCTAAAGAGCGATATGCGGCTGTTGGCGTCGATACCGACCTTGCCGTCGCTCAATTGGAGAAAACGCCAATCAGCCTGCATTGCTGGCAGACGGATGATGTGATGGGCTTCGAGCGAAATGAAGTCCTTAGCGGTGGCATTCAGACGACAGGCAACTATCCTGGTCGTGCCCGCAACATCGATGAAGTTCGTGCTGATGTGGCTTTTGCAAAGAGCCTTCTTGCAGGCAACCATCGCTTGAACCTGCACGAGATTTATGGCGATTTTGGCGGCCAGTTTGTCGATAGAGACGAGGTGGAAACAAAACATTTCGACAGCTGGATAGAGTGGGCGAGGGAGCAAGGGTTGAAGCTCGACTTCAACAGTACAAGCTTTTCGCATCCCAAGAGCGGCAATCTTTCGCTCAGCAATCCCGACCCTGCGATTCGCGAGTTCTGGATTGAGCACACGAAACGTTGCCGTCGCATAGCCGATTACATGGGACAAAAGCAAGGCGACCCTTCCATCATGAACATCTGGGTTCACGACGGTTCGAAGGACCTTACCGTTGAGAGGAAGCGCTATCGTGAAATCTTTGCCGAGAGCCTCGACGAGATTCTAAAGGAAGAGTTGCCGAACATGAAGACCTGTCTCGAAGCTAAGCTCTTTGGCATTGGCTTGGAGTCCTATACCGTTGGTTCTCATGACTTTGTGGCAGGATATTGTGCTACGAGGAAACTCATGTACACGCTTGATACGGGTCATTACGAGCAGACGGAAAACGTGAGCGATATGGTGGCTTCGCTGCTCTTGTTTGTGCCCGAATTGATGCTCCACGTCTCTCGTCCCGTTCGTTGGGATAGCGACCACGTGACCATCATGAACGACCAGACGCTCGACCTCTTCAAAGAAATCGTTCGTGCCGATGCTCTCAATCGTGCTCATATCGGACTCGATTATTTTGATGCCAGCATCAATCGCATCGGAGCCTATGTGGTGGGAACCAGGGCAACGCAGAAATGTGTGCTGCAAGCCCTTTTGGAGCCGCTTCCCCTGTTGCGCGAATATGAGGATAAAGGGCAGAACTTCGAACGCCTTGCTCTTCTGGAAGAGGCCAAGAGCTTGCCCTTCGGAGCAGTATTCGATTACTTCAACCTGAAGAATAATGTGCCTGTTGGCGAGGCGTTCATCCCCGCAATTCAGGAATACGAAAAGAATGTAACAAGTAAGCGTTGATTATGGCAAAATCGTCTCTTAAGAGCACCCTTGCGGTTTCTCTGAACAATTATCTTGATGCTGGAGCCATTGTGGCTGGGGCGAGTGGCATTACGCTTTGGCAGAACTATCTTGGGCTGAGCGAGATGCATCTTGGTTGGCTTAATGCCATAAGTGCCAATGCGTTAGGTGCAGCCATCGGAGCCATTATTGGTGGTTTCCTTGCCGACAGGTTTGGGCGAAAGTTCATCTTTACCTACAACCTTTTGGTCTATATGCTGGGCGTCTTGCTGATTATGTGTTCCGTCAGTTTTCCGATGCTGCTTTGCGGCTTCTTGGTGACGGGCATTTCCGTGGGCATTGGCGTTCCTGCTTCTTGGACTTATATTTCCGAGAGTTCGGAGGTGAACAAGCGAGGCCGTAATATCTGCATCTCGCAGATGTCGTGGGGCTTCGGGCCGATGGTTATCCTGCTTTTTGGCATGCTGTTCGCTCCTGGCGGCTACCTCTATGGCCTTGTTGAAAGCGTGGCTCATGCGTTCGTCGGAACTGATGCGCCGGTCGAGGCCGTTCAGGTGTTCAGTTCGCGCGTAGTTTTCTTCACGCTTTTCGTGGTTGCCTTCGTGGCTTGGACTTTGCAGCGCCAACTGGATGAGAGTGCGGCTTTCGAAGAGAGTAGGGAGAAGGAGAAGAACGGCATCGTGGATAACATCAAGATTCTGTTCACCAACAAGATTGCTGTTCGCACGGTTGCATACCTTGCCAGCATCTACTTGACCTGGAATCTCGTGGCTTCCGTGATGGGGTTCTTCCAGCCGCATATCTACGAAACGGCAGGCGGATTGAGCAACGAATATGCCAACATGCTCAGCTGCATTGGTTGGGTTGTTGTGGTGGTCATAACGTTCTGTCTTTCATTCTTTATCGATAGGATTTCTCACAAATTGGTTTATGTGCTTGGCTTGCTTGCGGGACTTGCCACGTGGCTGGTTATCATCAAGGGCGTGAGTGGCATTGGCAGCCTTTGGGCGTTCTCGATTCTTTGGGGAATAAACGGAGGTTTGGGCGTGCAGATATTTTATGCGCTTTGGGGTTCCGAGCTGTTCCCCGCCAAGTTCCGTGCAGGTGCGCAAGGCCTGATGTTCTTTATCGTTCGAGGTCTTTCAGCGCTTTGGGGACTGGTCTTCACCTTCATTTATGGCGAGAATGGCGAGGGCTTCACTCTTGCGGCTTATTGCATGATTGGCCTCTTGCTTCTCTCCCTCGTGATTGGCGTGCTTGGATGCCCAAATACGAGAGGCAAGTCGCTCGAGCAGATAACGAAAGAACGCTATGGAGAAAACGAATTGTGAATTATGAACAGTGCATTAAATAACGAGATTCAGAAGGTTGCCGAGGTGGCTGGTTACCTTTGGCAGAAGGGCTGGGCAGAGCGCAATGGTGGCAACATTACCGTCAACATCACGGAGTTCGTGGACGACGAGATGCGAGCCCTTCCTGCCCTTTCCGAACCCCTGCAAATCGGCACGACTTTGCCCAACCTGAAGGGTTGCTATTTCTATTGCAAAGGGACAGGCAAACGCATGCGCGACCTCGCCCGATGGCCCATGCAAAACGGCAGCATCATTCGCATCCTGGACGACTGCGCATCCTACGTCATCATTGCCGACGAGCCTGTCATGCCGACGAGCGAACTGCCCTCGCATCTGTCCATTCACGACTACCTGATTGCCAGCGGTTCGACCTACAAGGCGAGCCTCCACACGCATCCCATCGAACTGGTTGCCATGAGCCACAATCCCGCTTTTCTTGGCAAAGATGTGCTCACGCGTCTGCTCTGGTCGATGATTCCCGAGACGCTGGCTTTCGCGCCGCTTGGGCTGGGCATCGTGCCCTACACCTTGCCGGGTTCCGTTGACTTGGCAAATGCCACTTTGGAGCAGATCAAGGACTACGACGTGGTGCTTTGGGAGAAGCATGGCACGGTGGCGGTCGGCATGGACATCATGGACGCTTTCGACCAGACGGACGTGCTCAACAAGGCGGCCACCATCTACCTTCGCGCCAAATCGATGGGCTTCAATCCCGAAGGCATGACCGACGAGGCGATGAAGGAAATACAGGACGTCTTTCACTTGCCAACTTGCAGGCCGTGCTGAGCGAAAAGCATTATAGCAAGACGCTCGAAGGTAAGCTGCTTCCTGTCGTGCAGACGGGCGATGCTGAGGGGCTTGTCTCGTTGCTCGAATCGTTCTCGCGAAGTGAGCAGCGTACTGCCGGCTACATGCTTGGCGAGCGCCTTTTGCTCGATTGTTCGGCGGAGCTTTATTGGCAGATGACTGAGGCGCTGGTGCGCTACGAGAGCAAGGCCTATCTCATCACCTTGATGAAGACGTTTCTGGTGCGCTTGAAGAACGGGAGCGCCAGCCTTTCCGATGCGCCGTTTTGTCGTTTGGCAGCTTGTTTCAACGAGGTGGAGCGGCAGAAGGTTGCGTTGCTCATCCTGCCCGAACTGACTCAACCGAAGCAGGTGGAGCAGCTCTTCGCGTCGATGCGTATCCCAAGCGGTCGCGAGCAGATGGTCTATTTGGTGCGGGTCGATACCCTGCCGTGTTTGTTCCTTTTGCTGCGTTCCTTGCACTACATCGAGCACGACAGGGCAGAGGTCTTGAAGGTCGCCCGACAGCTGATGAAACGCGGTACTGGAGGCTGTTTCAACGTGGCGAGCATCATCAAGGTTGCTTTCGGACTGGAGGAGTTGACCGGTACTTTCTCCCTTCGTCTTCAGCCCTATCAGATAGCCCGTCTGGAGCAGTCGTACGAGGCTTTTTGCCAGAGCGTAGGATAATCAGTAATTCAAAGATTTTGTGTGGGATAGGGATGCGCCGCTGTGTTTCCCTATTTCATATCTGGCGTGCCGCGAAGGAAATCGTCACGTGTGACGTTTGCAATCATAACATGTTACGCTGGCCATCGTATCGTGTTGCGTTTTCGCTTTTGGCAGGGATTGTTTTCAATCACACTGCAAAGGTACGACAGTGGGAGGAGGTATAAAAACTTTTATTTTATACCATTGGAAAGCCCGGAAAGCCCTGAAAGTCCGGAATTCCGTTGCAGCGTTGCAGCGTTGCAGGCGTTGCAAGCGAAAAAAGACACAATCCCCTGCTGCTCTATATATCACCAATTACATGCTTTAATTATAATATAATATAATATAAGATATAGCCGCCGCTTTTC
>JAGCNZ010000096.1 GCA_017645655.1 Bacteroidaceae bacterium
CTGCTCGTTCATCTTGTCCAGTTCCTCGGCGAAGCCAGTCGAGACGACAACTCTCACTTCCACATATCGTGCCGAGAGCTCGGGGAAGGTGAGGCGTTTGCGTCCGTCGGCAATCGTGTCGAGCACGAATGGCGAGCTTGTATAGAGGCGATAGTGCAGGAGATAGTGTCCTCGGCCGCAAGTGTTGGCACACTCCGCGAAGCCTTGTCCCATTGAGGGCGACTTCTGCTCGAACTTTGCGGCAAATATCTTGTCGAAGGCCGAGCGCGGATTGAGCAGGAGAACTGCCTTCGAGGGGTCGGGGAAGGAGAAGCGCTCCACAGCCATGCGTCGGTCTGCCGTCGCTGTGAACCAGACGCCGTTGCTGAGCTGGACGCTGTAGTAGCCGGGTTTCGCCACTTCCGTATGCTTGAGGAGACGGACGTCCTGACCTGTCGCATCGGGCATCAACGAGACGTTGCCGCCGCATCCACTGCCGCCAACTCCGGAAAGACGGTTGATGCTGAAACCGGATATCGACGGCACCTCATAGTCGTAACCCGGGTGTTGCCGCGGCTTGCTGTCGGGGCAAACCTGTATCTGGCTGTAGGGAACCGTCGCTCCGGGCGTCATCTGTCCGAAGTCGTCGGCAGTTCCCATGTAGAGGTTGACTTTGTCTGTGAAATTGCCCTGCTGGGCGTTCGCCGTCGTGCAGAATGTCAAAGCAAAAAGAAGGGCAAGGGTCGGTGTTTTGAATGGCGTTGTCTTCATGATGATATCATTTTTCTTGCAAAGATATGAAATAATTCATAATTCATAGTTCATAGTTCATAGTTTTTTCATACTTTTGCAAAATAAAAGATAAATCGTAAATTGTAAATCGTCAAATTGTATATTAAGAATATGTCGACCGAGAATCAAAACAAGTACATCGCCGTGATGTATAAGCTCTATACGAGCGCTTCGGACAGCAAGCCCGAACTCGTCGAGGAGACGGCTGAAGGCGATCCCTTTGTCTTCATCAGTGCGTTGGGAATGACCCTCGACGCCTTCGAGGCCCAAATAGTCCCGCTGAAGGTGGGGGACAAGTTCGATTTCACGCTTGCTCCGGGCGATGCCTATGGCGAATATGAAGAGGCTGGCAAGCAAGCGCTGCCTCGTAAGGCGTTCGAAATCAATGGCAAACTCGACTCGCGCTACATCTTCGAAGGGGCAGTGGTGCCTCTTGCAAGTCCCGACGGGGCTCGCTTCAATGGCACTATCGTCGAGGTGGGAGAGGAGTCGATTACCGTCGACCTCAATCATCCTCTGGCAGGCAAGAGCCTGAACTTCGTGGGAGAAGTGGTGGAGACGCGTGATGCCACGAACGACGAGATTCGCGACGCCCTCAATCAGATTACGGGTTGTGGCGGAGGCTGCAGTGGATGCGGCGGCGGCAACTGCGATGGCTGCGACAGCAAGGGCGAGGGGTGCGGAGCCGATGCACAGGGTTGCGGAGGCTGCAAATAGCGTCGCTCGGCATAACGTCGCCAGCGTGGTTGAAAAACGACACGTGGGATGTTTGAAATTATTACGTGTAATATTTCAAATATAACGTGTAATAATTGCAAACATAACGTGTGATGTTTCCAAACTACACGTGTCGTGTTTGACGACATCACTCTGATCGTTGAAAATAACAGAAAGTAAAAACG
Organism: Bacteroidaceae bacterium; assembly: GCA_017645655.1. GTDB lineage: Bacteria > Bacteroidota > Bacteroidia > Bacteroidales > Bacteroidaceae > Physcousia. Next base: position 1,674 of record JAGCNZ010000096.1, read on the forward strand.
CATGAATACAATAGGAATCCTTTTCCGTCTCACTTCTTTCGGCGAGAGTCATGGCGCTGCGATAGGCGGCGTAATTGACGGCATGCCGGCTGGCATCGAGGTCGATATGACCTTCATTCAAAGCGAGTTAGCTCGGCGCAAACCTGGCCAAAGTGCGCTCACAACTGCCAGAAAAGAGGACGACGAAGTGGAACTGCTTAGCGGTATCTTCGAAGGGAAGACCACCGGGACACCCATCGGTTTCCTCGTTCGCAACACAAATCAGCACAGCCAGGACTACGAGAACATGCGAAACGTGTTTCGCCCCTCCCATGCTGACTTTACCTACGAGCAGAAATACGGTGTTCGCGACCATCGCGGAGGCGGTCGCAGTTCGGCTCGCGAGACGATAAGTCGCGTCGTGGCTGGTGCCTTTGCCAAGCTCGCCCTTCGTCAGCTCGGCATCTCCATCCAGGCTTACACGCAGCAAGTGGGCGACATCATCCTTCCTGGTTCATACATGGATTATGACCTCGCCAAGACGGAAGAGAATGCGGTGCGTTGTCCTGACGAAAACGTGGCTGCGAAGATGGCTCAACTTATCATGGATGTCAAGTCGGAAGGCGATACCGTCGGAGGTGTTATTGCTTGTGTCATAAAAGGTTGTCCCATTGGTCTTGGAGAACCGGTTTATGGTAAGTTGCAGGCCCAATTAGGGGCTGCAATGCTCAGCATCAACGCCGTGAAAGGCTTCGAATATGGCCTCGGTTTCGCTGGTGCCAGCGGTCGCGGCAGCGAGCAAAACGATGTCTTTGTGCCCGACGGCAAGGGTGGCATCACGACCAGGACGAATAACAGCGGCGGCATACAGGGCGGCATATCCAACGGACAAGACATCTACTTCCGAGTTGCCTTTAAGCCCGTAGCAACGCTCCTCGTCGAACAGGAAACCGTTGACAGTCAGGGTAATGCTACAACCCTGAAGGCTCGCGGCCGACACGACGCTTGTGTGCTGCCAAGAGCCGTTCCCGTCGTCGAAGCAATGACGGCTATTACACTCTTGGACGCTTATTTGCTTAGCAAGTCAACCCAAATGGGCAGGTGATCACTAATGCCACCTTTGTAAACGGGACCTTGGAAAGTGCGCCACGGCGTGCCTTGTTCAGTCAATAGGAACGGGAAGCATCCTACAGCAACACTTCCCTTGATTTGTGGCAAAACGCTGGGACTGACCAGGATATGGTCGATATATCCCCATACCTTTCGGAAGTAATAAGTGCCTTTGGCCTGCCGTAATTCCTTACGGCTCTGCGGCATCAGGGAGGTGAGGCGTTGCCCGATGCTTCGGAAAACCTTGTCCGTCGGCTCGGCATTAAAGTCGCCCATAAGCACGACGCTTTTCCCTGCCAGTTCGTCGAGCAGTTCGCACAACTTGCCAACCACAATTCGTCGGTGCATTTCGCCTTTTCTGCCACTTCCCGCACGACTCGGCAAGTGGACGACAATTATGTGTAAAGTATCTGGTAAAGCAGTGCAGATGCCCCATGCATGCAGGATGTCGCGTGTCGGATTGAAGCCGTGTTCCTTGGAAGGAATGGCGATGGCTTTGTGCCCGACCAGCCGAAACTGCAGAGAATCATAGAGCAAAGCGACGTCGACGCCTCGTCTGTCTGGTCCCTCTTCGTGGATGTAGGAATAGCGAGCCCTGCGAAGAGGACTGCGACGGGTCAGGTCGCGAAGGACCGTATCGTTCTCCACCTCGCACATCCCCACAATCATCGGCCACCCATCATCGCCAGCAATAGCGGCAATGGTGCGCGACAGGTCGTCCAGTTTCTTCCAGTAACGGCTCTTTGTCCAATGATACGTGCCTTCTGGTAGGAACTCATGGTCGTCCTTCAACGTGTCGTGCTGACAGTCGAAAACATTCTCCACGTTCCACCAGACCACACGTTGCGCCTTTGCTGTAAAGCAAAGACTGGTCAGGATGAGAAGAAAGAGCACAGGATGTTTCACGATAGCTCTGAGAGAATAGACTTTTACCTTTCTTTCACCCAATACACCTTGCCGAATTTCTTCCTGTCGTTCTCGAATTTGTATTCGGGGCGGTTCAGGAAGTTACCTATCTTGATGTAGCAGCCTTCATCCTCTTGGTATGCGGACTTGAAAGCCTTCTTCAGACGGGTAGATATCTCCTTCAGCGTCATCCATTTACCGCCGTTTGGATTGGTCTTTGAAGTGCCTTCCGGCTTTTCGAAGATGGCAAGCAATTGTTCGCCAATTTGTGAGAGACGCTGATATTGCAAGTTGTGTTCCATCAGAGCACTTTCTTCTTCACGTGTCAGGTGATAGCGGAGCCTCTGGACTGATACTTCGTGCTCCAACTGTGCATAGAGTTGCTCATATTCGATGGGCGTCGTGAAGTCTATGTCGCCCTCCACTGTTACACAGATGAATCGTCGGCTTCCACTCGGGTCGGTCAGGGGAGTGCTCTCGTTTGTTGTGCCGATGAACGAGGCATAGCGGCGGTGGTTGGAATAAGCTTTACCGTAGGGTGGACGATATTTGAGGTCGGAGGTCGAGACGAGATACTTCAATACAATCTGTTGCTGTTGTGTAATCTTGTCGAACTCATCGAGGTTGATGAGGGCGAAGCAGGCCAGACCGAGGTTCAGGTCGCTCTCGTTCTTGAAGTTTATGCGGTCGTTGTAGTATTCGCGTTGCGTTCTTGGCAACAGAATGCGACAGAACGACGTCTTGCCGCAGCCCTGTCTTCCGATGAGAACAGGTACAAGTGCATTGCCCGTCAGTTGTCCTTTCCCTCGCCACATCGCCACCATCGAGCGCATCCAGATGTGGAAGAGGTGGGGCCACTCCTCGTAGTCGGTCTTGATGCGACGCGCAAGTTCCTCTACACGGTCCTTCCCGTCCCAATTCGGCAGGTTGTCCAGGAAGTCGTTCATCGGTTCGTATAGCTCTATGTCGCTGGAGTTGACGTATCGGCTGATATCCTTGTCCCAGCACTTCACGCCCTGCGATAATGCCCTCATTGTGATGGAGTTGCGAGCCTCGTCTGTCAAGTCCTGGAAGTCAAATCCCAAGCCTGTTCGCTCCCGGTATTCCGCTACGCCTCGCATCACGTTTTTCCGCAGTTCGTAGTTCGCATTGAGGAACATATCGACCTTCATCATCAGCAAGGTTTCCGAGGGAATGTTCTTCAGGGGTTTCGTGATGTTCTTCCTGCGACGATACTGCTTTTCATGCTCCTCACGATAGGCATTCTCAAATACCTTGCGAACCACATCCGGCTCTTTTCCAAGACGATGGTTGAAGAGTGCAAGACGTTGCGCAATCGCCATCGGGATGCCCGATTCCTGACAGTATCCGGCAAGACTGGTCAGCAAGAGATGCGTCCGTTCTTCTTCCTCCGTGATGCCTGTTACATCGTCGTTTGCCTTCGTCAGACAGAACTCGTAGATGAGCCGCATCGCATGGTAATTGTCCGTTCCGGGCAGAAGATAATCCCGTTCCTCGGATTTGGCAATTATAGGTTGAACAGCTTTCGCCACATCTGAACAGTCAACGTAGAAGGGCTGCGGATGCTCATTGAACACAATGCCTGCGTCGCTGCTGATGTGACAGCTTCGCATGAGCTCCGGCTCCAGTTTCTCGATGGTGACGCCCAGTTGCATGTTGTAGGCGAGGCGTGCCTTCTCGTGGAGGTTTATGTGGAAGCGACGGATGTCGTCGTCCGAAGAGGGCAGTCCGCCGTCGAACAGTTCGCCTCGGCACACGATTTTCACGCTCAAACCGCTTGCACCGATGAAAGCCAGCATTGTCTGCGGAATCAGGCCGGCACTCTTCCTCACAGCTTCCGCCTCGTCAGAGCTGCCCAGATTGTTCACCTCGAGCAGAACCAGTCCGTTGTATGCCTTCATTATGCGTTGCTTGTTCCGGTTCAGAACCACAGCCGAGAAGCAAATCTTCGGCAACAATTCTTTCCAGGGATGACCAGACGCTTCTTTATTGCCAAACCGCTTCTGAACCGCTTCCAGTGAGTATGTCTCCTGCAGTTCACGGCAAATCACTTCATAGATTTGTTGCTTCATTTTCCTGACGACTACAGACAGTTCTAACTCTCTGAGTGTCTCTTGGTTCCGGTATTTCTTGATGATGGTAACCTTTGTCATATTACTAAAGTGTTATTAAGGTTGATGAGTACTAAAAAATCGTGAAACTGTATGCAAATATACATATAAATAATGAAACCGCAAAACATCCTTGCAAATTTTTTCACACAATTTTTCTTTTTTATCTATACATCTCTACATCTTTCTTGTAAACCTCTAACTCTCAGTAGAATATGAGGTGTATAGAGCATACACCAATCATTACATCTATACACCCTTGATTTTATCACCTCGACAACCACATTTCAAGGCCATAATATCGTGGTGTTTCACATTGTTTCTCTTAAGGAAACAGTTTGTTTCTCCAGAGAAACATTTTGTTTCCACTGCAGAAACAAAATGTTTCCACTTTTCATGTTAATGCGAAACAAACAGATATACAGTCAGTTATCTGCTATTTCATGCTAAAAATGCAAATTTATCTTTTAAAAGGTGTATAGGTGTATAGAACTTTTCGATGTCTATACACCCTATAAACATCACATTTACAAAAAGATACAAGGCTGATGTAGGAATGTATAGATGTTTCAAAAACTTTTCTTGAGAATTTTTGTATTTAGAAAATTATTTTGTATCTTTGCAGTCAGAATGATGTGAAACACCTATATAATACCATGCAAACAATTATCGCTAAAACCAAAGAGGAGCAAATCAGAGAAATGGCAACAAAATCAGCCGTTTGTCAAAGTATGTCCTGTCCTATCAGAGAACATCGCCTTCGCTATATGTTAAAAGACTATGTCCCTGAGAATTTTCGTATTGTCACCGACGTCAACCTCAGAAAACCCAAGATGCAACACAAGGATTGTCCGCAGTTTTGTCCCGACGAACCTATTCGTATGCCTCTTGGCTTTAAACAACTGTTCTACGACATGCCAGGTCATTTGGAGCGTGACATTAAGAACTACTTCATCAATCTATTTTCTCGCAGGCGCTATTACGACTATCACTGTGGCCGTCGTCCCATCACTCCCGACGTAGAACAACTCATCTGCCAAGCCCTCCTCAACTTCGGCTGGCAGCAGGAACCCATCTTCGACGCCTACACCGAGGAATATCAGTTGTGATATTTTTAGGCATTTAGTCCCTTTTTCATCTTTTATGGGAGGATAATCATATATTTTAATATTTTTTTTACTTTTCTCTTTTATATTCAAATATAATTGCGTATATTTGCAACGGACTCTTGACGTTTTGTGTAATTTTGATACTTCAGATGCATTCTGAGACCTCAAAATGCAAGACAGCCTGCGCCGAGCTAATGACGGTTGAGTCTGCATTGACTATGCCATCATAAGCGGGCCTTGGGTGGGAAAAGGGTCACTACTTTTAGTAGAAAGGCGTTTACTTAACGCTTCATCGCTACACTCCAAACTTCGAACACTTGGAATCCCTGTAGCAGATGCAGCAACGGTAGATGTCTGCGGGATATGTCTATTAGCCTCCCTCATTTTAAGGGAATGCTATATACATATCGGCGTGGGCTTCGAAGTTGCTTATCTTTACAGGGTGGCAAGTTCGAAGGCCAGGAGTGTGGGATAAGTAACAAGTACGGATCTCACGCTTTTTTATAATCTGTAGTCAGAGCAACTATTGGTTTAAAGTACTAATAAACAACTAAAATATGAAGTCTTCTAAAACTGTCATTCTCGCAGTTGTGAGCTTTATCTTTTCTGTTGGGATATTGGCTCAAAGTCGTGTGGAAGTTACTAAAACTCAAAACTTCCGACAAGAAGTCAAGCCCCAATTAGTAGATAACTACATGTATTCATCTTATTATACCAATGCCAAGAATGTCTATAACCTAAAAGGTTTCAAGTTATCTTCTTCCTCTCAGGTGATAGATTTCAAGGTGAATCCTGCAGGCTTTTCGTATGCAGTCTTAAGTGGGAATAAATCTAAAGCGTTGATTACTATTTATGATATAGTTGAAACCAATAAGGTGCTATACAAGTTCAAAGACATTACAAATGCGACAGCCCTCTGTTATAGCGCAGATAGCAGAAACCTTATTGTTGCAATACCAGATCAAGGACTTTCTTTTTTTGAGACGAAGGGATATACCCAGGTGAATCAAATAGGAATTCCCGGCACAGTATCTGCAATGACTGCCAGTCCCAACGGATACTTTATTGCTGCTACAGGCATAGATCATCAGGTTCATATTATCAACTTGCAAAGAAACAGTATTCGTCTTTCCATTCCTGTGAGCGGCACACCTTTGTGCGTCAGGTTTTCTGAAGATGCATTCCGGCTGGGCATTCTCACTTCAGACAAGCTAAGCGTTTATAACACTATTGATTTTAACGAGGAGGCAAGCTTTGGTAATCTAATCTCTGCCACATCCTTCGATTTCCATCCAGAAGGCAAGTTCGTTACAATTGGAACTGATGGCAAAGAGTTGGCTTTCTTCAACCTGGTTGATTCTTCAGACAAAGCCAGTCTTGTAGATCCTCAGGGAGTAGGTAATGTCCGTTATTTAAAGGACGCCAAGGAGAATACCTATCTTTCCTATACCACTCCATCATCGATTATGTACAAGATGATAAGGGGACTGGCTCCTAACTATACTAAAATGATGCGTGATGAGTTGAATGCTCGCATGATGGAATGGTGTAAGAGGCTTCCTGGTGAAACGGACGAAGAATTCAACCAACGTGTCAATGAGGAGTCAATGGCATGTCAAAAGAAATTATTCGCTAACGAGATTTCTACTCGTTTGGCAGGCGACATGATGGCAAACGTGACGCTTTCGCTTGGAAACTACAATCCAGAGACTAACATACTGTACTTGAAGATAGACAACATGGGATTGATTTATATAAAAGTGCCTCAGTCTGAATTGGCATCATTCGACAATCCTGCAAATTTAGAGTTCAGAGATGTACAATATGGTTTGACTAAAGATGACCGTTTTGAGGTGATTTACGCTAAAGTCTTCAACAAGGTTACGGGCAAGGAATACATATTCGATAATTTGGAGAGACAGTCACTAGATTTCCTCTCTACCGACGATAGTTTTGTTCCACTCGAACTTGTGCAAATGGCGGGCAAGGAAGACTTAGTCCTTCAGGGGGTAGCAACAGGTATTGTTAGTCAAGCTCGACAGAAGAACCTGATTTCGGAACATACCAATATCAGCGTTAATGCAGTCGTCGTCCCTGATTATGATGCCAACGGAAAGAGGATAAATAATTATAAGGTAGATTTTAACTATACTGTAGATGCGGAGTATTCTATCAAAGAAGATTTTCCTTCTGGTAAGTTCAAGATTGAAGAGTCTCATGCAGCAATGTCAATGTTAGAGATTATGGTGAAGGCATTTTCTGAGGACTTCGCAAAATACATCGTACCAGGCAAGAAGTTAGTAGTCAGTGTTACGGGCTCAGCAGATGCCACTCCCGTACGAGGCTCAATCGCATACGATGGATGCTATGGTGAATTTGAGAACGAACCATATTATTTGGGAGGTAACTTGAGCAACCTGACTATAACAAAGGCATTTGGCATCATAAACAATGAGCAGTTGGCCTTTATGCGTGCACAGGGCGTGACATCATACTTGAACAATAATCTTCATGCTGTTTCCGGGATGGATGTTAAGTATAAGTACAATGTTGAGGTTTCAGAAGATGAAGGCAGTGAATTCCGCAGAATAGGTATTTCATTTATTTTCGTAGATGCATTCTAATTTTAGCATAATAATTTGTATGAGAACTATTCTTTGTGTCATCCTGTTTTGGGCCTGCCTAACCATATCTGCGCAGAGCCTCTCTCAAACTGATAACAGCTACATTCAGTTCAAAGAACTTGCTCAACTAGGAAGAGAATCTGCAAACATGTATAACTGGGCTTTCCAAACTTATATGGGATATGCTAAAGCTATCAAGGAAATGGACAGCAGCAATCCTGAATATCAGAAGTGCAAGAATCGTTTGGTGGAGATCTTCCCCTATTTGGGCTATGGAGCATACTACTATGTGAACAAGAATGATGAGCCCATGGCGGTCAAGTACAGTCAAGCATACGTAGACTTGTCTCTAATTTATGCTCTTAGCGACCAGAACCTTAGCAGCAAGGAGTCTTATCCTTTGTTGTCCTATTTCGCCGCCCAAGAAACTTACAAACAGAATCAACCCGAAACGGCAGTTCTTTATTATCAGGCATATCTGTCTGCGCCAGATTCCGACATTAGACGAAGGGAAAATGCTTTTCAGAATTTGGCGAATATATATTCTAACGTATTAAAGAACTACGACGGCGCAAAGTATATTGCATCACGCGGCATGGAGATGTTCCCCAATAACTGGGGTATCGTGTCAGCGGGAGTTAACGCTTGTGGAGAAAGCAAGGATGATGCCATGCTTCCTAAGTTCCTTAATGCAGCCCTTCGTATAAAACCCAATGAATTGAGTTTACTTAAAAATCAAGGAAATTTTTATGAGAGACAAAAAAAATATGTTGAGGCTATCAATGTCTATAAAAAAATGGATGCAATTCAACCCAACAATATGGACACATATCGCCACCTTGGCCTAGATGCTCTTAATATTGGTGTTGTATTGAAGGGACAGGCCGCGTCATCTACTCAAAAAAGCGAGAAGGATAAACTCGAACAGATGGCACAGGATTATTTCAGACAAGCAGTTCCTTGGTTTCAAGATGTACTTGACAACAACCCCTATGATCAAACGATTGCCAAAGCCCTAGCTTATTGTCATGGTTTGACGAACAATGTCGCAGCCTGGAAACAGGCTAACAAGAATCTACAGGCAATGCGTATCAATACGGTGGGGATGGGTGAAGTGCCTGCCATTCAAACGAATTACGATACTATTATTGACGCGACACCCATTGCCGTTAAACCTAAGCCTGAGCCAGATAAATTCAAGTCTGATGTGGACATAGATATACCTGAGACGGGCATTGAGAATAATAAAACATACGCTATAATCATTGGCAACGAAAATTACAAGTATAAACAAAACGTGGTTTACGCCGAGAATGATGCAAGGGTGTTTGCCGAGTACTGTACAAGGACATTAGGAATTCCCCAAAATCATATACGTTTAAGTATAGATGCAGCAAGCGGAGAGATGAGTGAACAGATAGACTATATGGTAGAAAAGGCTGGGATGAACCCAGGAGAGTTGAGTTTCATATTCTACTATTCAGGGCACGGATTCCCTGATGTCAGTACGGGTGAATCGTATTTGATGCCAGTTGATGCCACAGGTACAAACTATAAGTACTGCTGCAAATTAGACGATTTGTATTCCAAATTCCATTCAATGAACACTGCGGGTGTGACCGTTTTCCTTGATGCCTGTTTCAGTGGCGCTACCAGAGGCGGTGAAATGCTTTTTCAGGAAAGATATGTTGAATACATTCCCGAAGAAACGACAGTTCAGGGGAAGGTTGTTGTGTTCTCTTCATCGAAGGGCAACCAAACATCTATGCCATACGATGACCAGCACCACGGCTTCTTCACATATTTCCTCTTGAAGAACCTAAAGGAATCAGGGGGTAGTATTAACTTTGATAATTTGTCGAAGAACCTGTTGAGAGATGTGGATAATACAGCTCTCGATATAAAGAACAAACACCAGACACCTACCGTACAAGCCTCAGATTCGTTGGGAGATTTCTGGAAAGACATGTCATTAATCAGATAATATATATATTATATGAGAAAATATATAATACTTTCCGCATTATATGTATTTAGTTTCCCCTCTCTTAACGCGCAAAATGTAGTGGAGGTAGAGGCTCATGCCTGTTTTATTGCTTCCGCCACTATGTCTCCAAAGGAAGCAAGGTACCAAACTATCCTAAAGGCGCAAACAGATGCTATAGCAAAAACCTTTGGTTCAATCGTCAGTGATGAAAACATGTCTTTTGTCAGAGAAAAGGATCATACATCAACGTCGGATTTCTTTTCTTTGCACGAGGGCGATGTACGTGGTGTCTGGTTAGAGACCATTGGAGACCCTATTTGGTCCGAACCCAAGCATCTGTCCGATGGCGGTGTGGTTTACGAAACGCGTCTAAAGGGGAAGATTATGGAGTTGGAGAATGCACCTATTGATATTCAGACAAAGCTCCTTTTCAACGGAAAAGACCCCGACAAAGACGAAATACGTAACTTTACCTTCTACCAAGGTGACACGTTGTTCCTGTATTTCAGAACGCCTGTCGACGGCTATCTTGCTGTCTATGTAGTTGATTACGAGGACAACATGAACACGCAATGCCTCCTTCCTGATTCCAAAAATCCTGATGGCATTCAAAGGGTTGAGTCCAATACGGACTACATCTTCTTTTCGAAGGAGAACCATAAGGGTCCTATGATAAGAATGATAAGCAAGACGGCTCACGACTACAACCAGTTCTATGTGATATTTTCTCCTAATCCTTTTACAAAGGCTAACGACAGAGCCATTGACAAGAAGTTGCCCCCCTATGTTAGCTTCAACGACTTCCAAAAGTGGTTGTCCAATATTCGAAGAAGTAAGTCACATTCGCAGATGTGTGTTGAGAAAATCTTTGTGGATATTATAAATAATAAACAAGTCACTAATAGCGTCGTCTCTGCAGTAGGTCCTGACAATCCTCTTTCTGATAGAACATTTGCTCAACAGCCTGTTTCGTTGAATTCGAAACAACAGAAGGAGCTGAAAACTTTGCTAAGAGAAGGATGGAAGCCGACAGAGTATGGTGATGACCTTGAGAAAATGTATGCAACGTGGTATCAAATGGAGACGGAGAAACAGGCAAATGGAACAGATAAATACATAATACAATTCTCTGAGGTAGAAGATAATAACTTACAAATAGCGTTACGTCGGGCATGTGATGATGCCATTGCAGTAATCAGAGGACGGGAGAATGTTCATATTCAAAGTTCCCTGAAAACAGTGGAGTCGTCTTCAAACAACAACGACAAAGCAGAGTCTCACTCTGATGTGATCATGACCCAAAGAAGCAAGACAAAGTATGCAGGGACAACGAATGACATTGTCAAGGTAATGTCTATCTATAAGAAAGTCAAAACAGGCTATATAGTCAGAATGGTTGTAGCAAAAGAAATTAAATAACATGTTAATCTATTAAACTAATTTACGACATTATGAATAAAAAGTTTTTTATGATTGCCGCATTAGCCATGAGCATTGCAGCATCAGCTCAGACAACGCGTGTGATTAAAGGCGCCGTTATTGACAAGAATGGAAATCCCCTGCCCGGTGCAACAGTAACTGCCACAGGCGGTTCTGAAGTAACAACTGTGGATGCCGATGGTACCTTCTCTATGGAAGTGCCTGTTTGGTTGAAGTCAGCTACCGCCCAGTATGCTGGTATGGCGAAAAAAAAGATGAAAGTTGGCGTAGGCGACATGATTTTCCGAATGAAACCAAAAGTGAATCAGTGGTTTATTGTAGCTGATTATGCACATCTTTTTGAAGCAGATTTAGCTGGAAACATGGGCGGTCTAATGGCGGGCCGTCTAGGGAAATGGGGTTGGTATGGTAAATTTAATCTTGGTAAAATTCGTGATACTTATTCTTATCAAGATTATTATTATGATTATGGTTATGATTATTATTATTATCAGATTATTAATCGTACTAATGATGTGTTAGGTTGGACATTGACGGCAGGTATTACCAAGAGAATTATCAATCCTTTGCATGTTTATATTGGTTTAGGTGCGGGATGTATGGATGAGGATTATACATTTATTAGTCCCGAAATAGGGTTAATTGGCAAAATAAAAAATCACTTTCTTTTACATGTTGGATATCAACTCATGATAGAAGTTGGTCGTGACTCTGGTGAATATGTGTGTCATGTCCTAAACGTCGGACTCGGCTATGCATTCTAATTGATACAGTATTATTGAATTTGCAAAAATAAGAAATTTATATTTAAAAATAAAACATTATGAAAAAAATTATTATTGCTTTAATCTCCATGATGATTCTGATTCCAGTTGCAGGAAATGCACAGAACAAGGCTCTAAACAAAAAATTAAAAAAAGAGTATAAAGATAAAAAGAAGGAATTAGAGAAGCAAGGTTGGAAACTTTTTGGTTCAAGTCGTACACTGGATGTAGCTCTCCTCTTGCATTATGACAAGTTAAACGTTTTAGGTAAGAATGGTACAGAGGTTAACGGATACGCCTCCATTTCCGACCCCAAACACAAAAACCTCTTGAAACAGAATGCCATAGCAAATGCATGTAACACATATGCCAGAAATACAGGAAGTCATGTTAAAGGTAGGACTGTAAATGATATGGGACTGACAGATAGTGAAAAGTCAGAGTTCGAGCATTTCTATGCAGCATACGAAGCTATAGTAGAAAAGGAGATTAAAGGCGAGCTTAAAGAATCATTTGCACTCATCAAAGAAGATGTCGGCAAAAAACAGATAGACATGCAGGTGTTCTATGTTGTTGATGAAGAAGCTGCGTCAAGAGCTCGTATCCGTGCTTTCGAAAATGCCATGAAGGAAAGTGAGGTTGCACAGAAGTATGCAGAGAAAGTTAGCGAGTTCATAAAGGAAGGCTTTAAAAACGAATAACTCCCTTGAAAAAGCCCTCAATCATAACAAATAAAATTATCCTACAGCTGCAAAAGTCCTTAGCGGCTGTAGGACTTTCCTTTATCATCGTTTGGGGATATGCACAAATTGCCTTGAACCTTTCATTCCTTAATCCTATATCTGAAGCTATAGCGAATTTCTCCATTACAGACAAGTATTACCAGATGATGCCAGAGGTGGAGAATAGATCTTTGACAATAGTGGATCTGACCCCTTTGCATGATCGTGGCGAGATTGCCAACGTACTAGAGGAGATAGAAGCATGCTGTCCGGCGACTATCGGCGTGGATTGTGTGTTCGAAGGAGGGAAGTCAGACACACTTGCTGACGATGCCATTAGAAGCATAGCTGAGCAATACCACAACATAGTCTTCTCGTACAAGTTACTGAATGAACAATCAGACTGTATCGGCTATAGCCGAAGTGTACATTCCTTCTTTACAGATGAAATTGCAGTTCGTGAGGGGGTTGCCAATATGTATCGTGACAATTTTTATACTGGCATCAAACGGACTCTGAAGTTGGGCTGGACTCATAGCGGAAATAAAGAACTTTCACTAGTAGGAGAAATTGTAAATCTCTATGCGGGGACAGAGGTGGTTACAGCAAGAGATAATGATATGAACATTAATTTTGCTCCAACACATTTCTCCATCGTTGAACCCTCGGAAATTCTACAATCCAGACACTTGATAGAAGGGAGAATTGTATTCTTAGGTGCCCTTGCAGACGAAATCGATATGCACTATACTCCCATAGGGAAGATGTCAGGTGTAGAACTGCTAGCATACGCCACACAGACACTCATAGAGGACAGGCAAATCATAGAGCTACCAATGTGGCTGCAAGTTGTAGTGGCAGTCTTTCTGGTGATGTTGACGAATGTGTTGCAATTGTTGTATCTTCGTTGGACATCAAAGAGCAGAAGTCCACTGGTTTTTCATGTAATGGGATCTGCTTACATGCTGGGCGTGGTTACTTTTTTGTGGATTGCATTGATTATGTGGGGCACTTTTCTCTGTTTTAATCTTTATAATGTAAGCGTGGAACTTGGATGGCCAATTGCGGCAATGGCATTTCTTTCCACATCACGTAGCTTCTATGCTGCATGTGAAGATTATTATAAGATATGGGAAAAACGAAAAGCTAAGAAGAAATGAAGAAGATACTCCTGACTGCTGTGATAGTCATTATGGCTAACGCTGCAAATGCACAAAAACTGATAGTATATTCCCTCATGGGGAAAGTGGAAGACGTAACAAACAGTACGGCAAGAGCCGTTCAACTGCGAGATGCCCTTGAACAGAATACTGTGCTGAATATCCCTTATCATGGCTGCATTGTCCTATATGATGAGCTAAAATCTCAACAGTTAACATTCAAGACACCTGGACGTGCTACGGTGAAAGAGATGATGTCCGATAAAAGGAATTCTGTAAAGAAGTTGACAGGCCATTATGTGTCTTATATAAAAAAACAAATTACCAGAGGGGGACAGGTAATGCTCCGTAATTGTAGTGACCCAGCTACTGTGACTCGTAATCTTATGATTACCACATCTGACGAGAATGCCAGTCTGATGCTCTGTGGAACAGATGGTTTTTCTGAGGATTCCATGGTCTCAGAAAGCCAGAAAGAAGACCCATTCAAGAAAGACTTCCAGACTTGGCGAAATGAGATGCTGAAGGACTATCAAGACTTCAGAAAAAAAATGCTTCATGATTATGCCGACTTTGTGCGCAATCCTTGGAATAAAATGAAACTTTCACCTGCAGAAGAAAAACCTAAGGATGAATCCATTGAACCAATTAAGATAGACGGCGATGGCGGAAAGCCCATAGTACCTGATTTCGAAAATATAGACAATGAAAATAAACATGTCCCCGTAATCTCCATTCTGCCTCTTCCTCAGCCAATGCCCACCCCTGAACCGGTAGCGCCCATCAAAGAAAACCATGACTTTACGAACCAGTACCACTCTTTCATGTTCTTTGGCACGGAAATGAAAGTGAGGTGGACTGAAGACTGTGCTTTCCATCTGAAAAGTCTCAAAGAAAAAGACGTTGCAAACGCTATTGACCAATTGTCTGACATCAAATATGACAACCTCCTTTACGACTGCATACAACTACGTTCCAACTATCATTTAAGTGATTGGGCATATTATCTAATGCTGAAAGAACTCTGCATCAGCCTCTGCGGGAATGATACTAATGAGGCTACACTCTTACAAACTGTATTGTTTTCACAGTCTGGCTACAGAACACGTTTTGCCAAGAAAGGGAATAAGCTCTTAATGATGGTCTCTACACAATATTATTTGTATGGATACTGCTACATGATTATAGATGGTTATCACTATTATCTGTTTGATGATGATTACGATGAGATTGATGTCTGTATGGCACAATTCCCCAAAGAACAAGAAATGTCATTGATAATAAAAGAGTCTCCCAGCTTCTCAAATGACAACTCAGAAGTACGGACGATTGCTTCATTTTTATACCCTCAGCTGAAAGCTCAAGTGTCTGTTAATAAAAATCTGATAAATTTTTATTCTTCATATCCCACTTCGTATTTTAACAACGACTTCATGACACGTTGGGCCATGTATGCCAACAAGGAAATGCAACCAGAAGTACGTAAGCAACTCTATCCGCAATTACAAGCTATAATTGAAGGAAAGTCACAGCGCGACGGGGCCGAGTGTATCCTTAAATGGATACAGACGGGATTTACATACGGATATGACTCAGAGGTGTGGGGAAATGACCGTGCTTTCTTTCCTGAAGAATCTCTCTTCTATCCTTCATGTGATTGTGAGGACCGTAGTATTCTTTTTACACGTCTTGTAAGAGACTTATTGGGTTTGAAATGCATCCTAGTATTTTATCCCGGTCATCTAGCCTCTGGCGTTTGTTTCACAGAAAACGTTGAAGGAGACTATATAGATGTCAAAAATGAACGATATGTCATTTGTGACCCAACTATTATAGGTGCAGGCGCTCCCGTGGGCGTGACAATGTCAGAAATGGATAACAGTAGCGCCAGTGTTATAGTCCTAGAATAATAAGCGATGCTACTGATGTCTAATGAGGGGTGAACTTCTTAGCTACTTCCGAAAGTTCATCCTGCATTTGTATTACTAACGCTTCTATAACTGAGGAACGATGTGTTAAACTGCCTCATTTCCTTTCGCAAGGCGCGTGATTTGCCATTGCAGACTTCGTCGAGGCGTGTCCAAAAGCGAGGGCTGTGGTTCATCTCGATGAGGTGGGTCAGTTCGTGTTGCAAGACGTAATCCTGCAAGTGTCGTGGCAGCAGAACCAGGTAGAGTGAGAGGTTGATGCTGCCTTTCGAACTGCAACTTCCCCAACGCCCTTTTGCCGAGGAGACCCTGACGGCACTGACGCTGAGGCGTCGTTTGGCAGCCATCTCAAGGAGCCGCGGCACCAATCTTTCCTTGACGCGTTTGCGTGCGAAGGCTTCCAAGGTTTTCGTTATCCAAGCCTGAATGTCTTCACTCGCCAAGATGTCTGCCGACTCGTAGTAGCAGACGATGCCCGACGCATCCATTTCCGCCCTCACGAACGACACGTCTTTCTGCTCGAACCTCAGTGTGAAGTCTTCTGTATCGATGTGAGTGTCAGGCGTATAGCGCAGGCGACGAATCACAGTTTCACCTTCTTCTTGACTGCTTTCGACTCGTTCTGAAGGCGATCGAGGGCAGTCACGACATATGTGTACTTAGTGTTGCCTCCTTGATAAGACAGTGGCAACATTGTCGACTTCGTGATGCTGATGATGTGAGATGCGTCGTCGAGATTGACTTTCTCGCCAGGTCCGAAACGATAGACAACGTATTGCTGTGCCTCGTCCATCACGCTTTTCGCCTTTGGAGAGGACCAGAAGAGTACTGGCCCGTCGTCCGTCCAGACGATGGCAGCCTTGCGAGGTTTGCCGGGAGCCTTGCCGTCGATCCATGGCATGGCAGGTTGCAATGCCGGCGTACTATGGTAAACCTGTCGCAAGACATCTTGGTAGTTGCCTGGGTTCTCGCAGACCGCAGCCGCATACCACTGGCAGCTTCCGTAGATGCCGGGCAGTGCGCGTTGCAACTGATACTTCCGATTCATCTGATGCTGGTTGGGATCATATGGGTCGGGATACTTCACGGTACGATTCACGTCTTGCCCGATAAAGAGTGGACGCTGCCCTGCATTGGCGCTCCACCAGCGTATGCAAGCATCGTAGTCTGCCGCCTTGTTGCCTATCTCCCAGTAGATTTGCGGGATGTTATAGTCCACCCAGCCTTGCCTAACCCATTCCAATACGTCGGCATACAGGTCGTCGTAGTTCTGCAGGCCTGTTGTGGGACTTCCGTTGGGGTCGGTTCTTTGGTTGCGATATATGCCGAAAGGTGAAACGCCAAACTTTACCCAAGGCTTCGTCTGCCGTATTTGTTGGCACATCTGCTGCATGAACTTGTTGACGTTTTGCCGTCGCCAATCTCCGCGATTCATGCCTCCACCGTAAATGTTATACGATGCGTCGTCTGGTATAGCGACCCCTGCTACCGGATATGGGTAGAAATAATCGTCGACGTGAATGCCGTCCACATCATACCGACGCACGATGTCGCAGGTCACTTGGCATATGTAGTCACGATTTTCGGGGATTCCCGGATCGAAGAGGAACAGGCCGTCGTAGTTGAAGAAGCGTTCCGGGTGACGCGAGTATTCGTGGGTTGTTGCCAAAGCAGTCGTGCTCTTCGTCTTGGCGCGATAGGGGTTGATCCATGCATGAAGCTCCATGCCGCGGGCATGACACTGCTCGACCATCCATTCCAGAGGGTCCCAATACGGGTCTGGTGGCAGGCCTTGTTGCCCGGTCAGGTAGCGGCTCCAGGGTTCCAATTGACTTTGATACAGTGCATCTCCCTCGACGCGAACCTGGAAGAAGATGGCGTTGATGCCGTCCTTCTGCAGGTCGTCGAGCTGACTTGTGAGCATTGCCTGGATGCGGTCGCGCCCTACGTTCTGGAACTGTCCGTTGACGGCTTGAATCCAAGCCCCGCGGAACTCTCTCTTGGGATTCTCTCCCATCACTGTTGCCGCTACCAAGAGCAGCAGAAATAACATGTTACGCTTCATAATGCCGCAAAGTTACGAAAAAAATGGGAAATGTGGAAAAGAACTGAGAATTATTTTATACCTTTGTACTTAATAAAGCGCGAAGCATGATGAATAATGCGACACATAGGCCCAACGTGCTCCTTATTTACACGGGTGGCACGATAGGCATGCGTGAGAACCCGGAGACGGGTGCTCTCGAGAGTTTTAATTTCGACTTGATACTCGATGAGGTGCCGGAGTTGAGGCGTTTCGACTTCAACATACACGCCTGCACCTTCGATCCTCCCATCGATTCAAGCGACATGGGGCTGGCGCATTGGGCGAGGCTTGTACGCATCATTGCGGACAATTACGACCGCTTCGACGGCTTCGTCATCCTGCATGGCACGGACACGATGGCCTACACCGCTTCCGCTCTCAGCTTTATGCTCGAGAACTTGGGAAAGCCCGTGATTCTGACCGGCTCACAGTTGCCTATCGGAAAACTCAGGACAGATGGCAAGGAGAACCTCATCACGGCTATTGAGATTGCTGCCGCCAGGCATGAGGACGGCTCGCCGATTGTGCCCGAGGTCTGCATCTACTTCAAGGAGAAGCTGATGCGCGGCAACCGTACGACCAAGATAAATGCGGAGCAGTTCAACGCCTTTCGTTCCTTCAACTATCCCGACCTGGCAACGGCTGGCATGCATATCAAGTACAACGAGGCAGCCATCCGCAAACCCGATCCGAGCAGGCCTTTCAAGCCTCACTACCTTGTCTGCTCCGATGTGGTCGTCCTGACGCTTTTCCCGGGCATCCAGCAGAGCCTGGTTCACGCGGTGCTGAACATTCCGGAGCTGAAGGCGGTGGTGATTCGGACCTTCGGTGCCGGCAACGGACCGCAGTTGGAGTGGTTCAAGAAGGAGCTCAAGGAGGCAAACGACCGCGGGCTGCTGATGGTCAACATCACGCAATGCCAGTCGGGATGCGTGCATATGGGGCTCTACGAGACGAGTCTGCCTCTGCTGGAAGCCGGGGTTGTGAGCGGTTACGACAGTACGCCGGAGTGCGCCATCGCCAAGCTGATGTTCCTTCTCGGCCATAAATTGCCGAAGGAGCAGGTAAGGAAGATGATGGACAGCGACCTTTGCGGCGAGATAACAAAGTAGCGTCGGCAAGGAAAAATCTTTACATCGTCGGGCGTCACAACGAGGCATGTCAGCCGACGCAGCAGGGTGCGGTTTCCGACGACACACGTTAAGTTTCAAATATTCCACGTTAAGTTTGAATTTTCTCCTTGCCAAGTTGACTGACTTTCCACGCTGAAAATTCCCCGATTCCACGATTCGTTTGTCTTTTTAGCGTGTTGCAGTGATACTTTATTAACATGTTGCTTTCAAGCGATGCTTCCTAACTTACTGATTCTCAGCCGTCATTCGATTTAAGCTCATTTCTCGTGTCTGGGGTAGAAAAGTGCCACGAAGGCAAAAAAACGCTGTCAGAGCGCGTGCCTTCAGGAAAAATCTTTACAAATATGGCATTCTTCGGATGAGGAATTGCCTCGGAGCGGACTCCTCTTTAGGGCAGAGCATCATTTTTCTTGGCCAGTTTCGGAGCAAACTCAGTCGCGTTCCAGCCGCTTTTCAGGCGTTCCCGGATGCATTTTGCATCTTGGCGCGTTTTTTAGGCTCGCATGCCTTTCCTGTTTTCATTATTTTTCGTATCTTTGCAGGATGAATGTAACGAAATGGAAGATTGCATAAAGATAAAGGGTGCGCGGGTCAATAACCTGAAGAACATCAACCTTGAAATTCCTCGGGGTAAGCTGGTGGTTATCACGGGATTAAGTGGCAGCGGCAAGAGCAGCCTTGCCTTCGATACCTTGTATGCCGAGGGTCAGCGTCGATATGTGGAGAGCCTGAGCGCTTACGCAAGACAGTTCCTCGGCCGCATGAACAAGCCTGAGTGTGACTACATCAAGGGCATTCCGCCTGCCATCGCCATCGAGCAAAAGGTTTCCAGCCGCAATCCGCGAAGCACTGTCGGCACCAGCACGGAAATCTACGAGTATCTGCGTCTGCTCTTTGCCCGCATCGGTCGCACTTTCTCCCCAGTCAGCGGAAAGGAAGTGAAGCGTCACACCACCGAAGATGCCGTGGCATGCATGCTCTCGAAGCCTGAAGGCACGAAGCTGATGGTGATGTGCCCCATCCATCTGCCCGAGGAACGAACCCTGGAGCAGCAGCTCGAGATGTATCGCAAGACTGGTTTCGCCAGGCTCCTCGTCGGGGATGAAGTGGTGAGAATCGAGGATTATCAGTTGGCATCGCACGACAGCACTCCCACAAAAGGAGAGCTGGGAGAGGACTTTTATCTGGTTATCGACCGCCTGTCTGCTGCCAGCGACCGCGACACGATTGCCCGACTCGTTGATTCCTGCGAGACAGCTTTCTACGAGGGGCACGGCGAGGCAGTCCTTCTATTCCTTCCCGATGGTGAGCGTCACGTTTTCAGCACGCGCTTCGAGGCAGACGGAATCACCTTCGAGGAACCCTCCGATAAACTCTTTGCCTTCAATTCTCCGATGGGAGCCTGTCCCGAGTGCGAAGGCTTCGGCAAGGTCATCGGCATCGACGAGCAGATGGTCATCCCGAACACGGCTTTGAGCATCTACGACGGAGCTGTGGTCTGCTGGCGAGGCGAAAAGATGAGTGAGTGGAAGGAATGGTTCATCCGATGCAACTCGGAACGCGGCTTCCCCATCTTCAAGCCATATTTCGAGTTAACGCAAGACGAGAAAGACTGGCTTTGGCACGGCTGTCCCACGCTCCCACAAATGAAGCTCGAGACGCTGGGGGGCAAGGAAGTGCTCGTCCCGGCTGATTGGAAAATACTCCCTGAAGAGCGAGAATGGGGATTGCTCTCAGTCGATGCTTTCTTCGAATACTTGCGACAGGGGCAATACAAGATACAGAATCGGGTGATGCTGGCAAGGTATCGTGGCAAGACGACCTGCCCGAAGTGCCACGGAACAAGGCTCCGACCGGAAGCGAACTATGTGAAGGTGGGTGGCAAGAGCATTACCGAACTCGTCAACATCTCGGTTAGCGAGCTGCTTCCGTGGGTGGAAAGTCTCAAGTTGAGCGAGCACGAAGAGAAGATTGCCCAGCGTGTCCTCACGGAAATCCGTAACAGGTTGCAATACTTGATGGATGTCGGTTTGGGCTATCTCACGCTGAATCGCCCTTCGAACACCCTGTCGGGAGGCGAGAGCCAACGCATCAACCTCGCTACCTCGCTGGGAAGCAGCCTGGTGGGGAGTCTCTATATCCTGGACGAACCCAGCATCGGCCTCCACAGTCGCGACACAGAACGGCTCATCAAGGTGCTGAAGCAGCTTCGCGACCTGGGCAACACGGTCATCGTCGTCGAGCATGACGAGGAGATTATCCGTTCTGCAGACTGGCTCATCGACATCGGTCCCGAGGCTGGTCGCCTGGGAGGTGAGGTGGTCTACAATGGTCCGTCAGAAGGCATCGCAAGCGCTGGCGACACCTCTCACACGCTTCGCTTCCTGACTGGGGCAGAGACAATACCTCTTCCCATTGCCCGCCGCAAGTCGAACAGCTACATCGAAGTGAAAGGGGCACGTGCCAACAACCTGAAAGGCATTGATGTGCGATTCCCACTTGGGCTGATGACATGTGTCACCGGAGTGAGTGGAAGTGGCAAGAGCAGCTTGGTGCGCGACATCTTCTACAACGCGATGAAGCGTCAGTTGGACGAGGTTGCCGACCGCCCAGGCGAGTTCCTGGGCTTGGAGGGCGACATGAAGATGGTCAGCGCCATTGAGTTCGTCGACCAGAATCCCATTGGAAAAAGCACGCGCTCCAACCCCGTCACTTATGTCAAGGCGTGGGACGAAATCAGGAAACTCTTTGCTGCTCAGGCACTTTCGCAGCAGATGGGCTTCACACCGGCGTTCTTCAGTTTCAATACCGACGGGGGAAGATGCGAGGAATGCAGGGGCGAGGGAACCGTCACCATTGAGATGCAGTTCATGGCAGACCTGGTGTTGCCATGCGAAAGCTGCCATGGACAACGCTTCAAGGCAGAGATTCTCGATGTCCGCTTCCACGACAAGAACGTCTGCGACGTGCTCGACATGACCATCAATCAGGCCATTGAGTTCTTCTCGGAGTATAGGGAAAAGCGTATTGTCTCGTTGCTCAAGCCCTTGCAGGATGTCGGCCTCGGCTACATCAAGCTCGGGCAGTCCTCGTCAACCCTGTCCGGCGGCGAGAACCAACGTGTCAAACTGGCCTATTACTTAGGCATGGAGAAGAACAACCCCACGGTCTTCATCTTCGACGAACCCACGACAGGACTGCATTTCCACGACATCAGAAAGCTTCTTGACGCCTTTGAGGCGCTTATTAGCCGCGGCCATACCATCATCATCATTGAGCACAATCTGGAGGTCATCAAGTGTGCCGACTACATCATCGACCTTGGCCCAGAGGGAGGCGACGCAGGCGGTAATCTTCTTGCCTGCGGAACTCCGGAAGAAGTGGCAAAGTGCAAGGAGGGCTACACAGCGCAGTTCCTCAGGGAGAAACTGAAGGCTTCTTCGAGTAAGAAGGGAAAGAAATAGACTCCTACGTGAGACGATTCCAAACGACCCACGCCTAAATTCCAAACGACCCACGTGAAGTTTGTCATTTTAACGTGTGAAAATTGTCAACTTCACGTGTGATGTTATCTACAACTCCAGGGGAAGACTCTCGTTGCCGTAGCGGTCGAGGGCTGTGATGGCGAGGTGATAATTGTGGTAATAAGCGCCGAGCAGGCTGTAGGTGTAGCTTGTGTCGTAGGTCACTCTGACAATGTTTCGGGGATTGCTCGTGTCAACCGGCTGCTTCCGGCTGGCATAAATCACAAACCTGCAATCCTCCGTCTCTGTCTTCCACTCGATTTTCTCGTTGATGCCGCCAACTCTTTCCCTCGACACAAGGTGCGGTTTCTCAGGTTTCGAAGTGCTTTGCCAGGTCATGGGGGGCAGCAGGGCAGGGTAGGGATAGAAGGTCTTCTCGAGATAATCGTAGATGCCTTTGGTGTTGTCAGTCAGGAACTGGCTGCGGAAGTAAGCCTGTCCGCCCAGCCCCATCTGGCGGAGGTAACAGAGCTCGCGCTGGATGATGCCCCAATTCCAGTCCTTCTCTTTCGGATGCAGGAAGTAGATGCCGAGCCCGGGGGCAACCGTGCGACCATAGTCGTGCTCCTGCCAATCGACTGCAAACGGGTAGAAGTGGTCGCCCTGGAAGTACATCATCGGCAACAACATGTCCATGATGCCCTCGCGGAGCCAGCCCTGAGCATCCTGATAAACTGCTCCAAGTGCCGACCAGCCCTTTGCCGAATAGCGACTCAGGTCGTTGTATTTGCCTACGGGAGAGCAACTTATGCGCACCCACGGCTTGATGTCTTTCATGGCTTCATAGGCGTCGCGAACCATTCTGGTGATGTTGCCTTCTCGCCATGACCGCTTGTCCTGCCCTTTTCCATACTTCTTGTAGGTCGCCGCATCAGCAAAACTCTGGGCATTCTCCGGGTAGCGGATGTAGTCGAAGTGTATGCCATCGACATCGTAACCCTTCACAATCTCTTGGCACAACTTTGTGAGATAGGCGGAAGAACCAGGCAAACCAGGGTCGAGATAGTATTGGTCTCCATGCTTTTTCAGCAGTTCGGGATGTGTCTTGAGCAGGCTTCTCTTGCCCATCTTCTTGGCATTCTCTATCTTGAAGGCAGGCACGGTGACAATCCAGGCATGGAGTTCCATCCCGCGTTTATGGGTTTCTTCGATGGCGAAGGCAAGGGGGTCGTAGCCTGGGTCGCGGTCGAAAGTGCCAGTCAGGCAGACATCCCATGGCTCTATCTTGCTCGGGTAGATGACCGAGCCGCGAACCCTTGTCTGCAGAACCACGGTATTGATGCGGCAAGCCTGCAGCTGGTCGAGAATCTCGCAGAGTTCTTCCTTTTGTGCTTCCCTGGTTGCCAGATTTGTTGCCCTCGTCTTCGGCCAGTCAAGGCCCATGATTGTGGTCAGCCAAACCGCTCTGACCTCGTGCTTGGGGGAGGGGGGAGAATATAGATAGGGCAGTTCCTCTCCGTCTTCCTTCAAGGGGGAAGTGACAGTTTTCGGAAGGTAGTCGCTTTTCTTATGTTGGTTTTGAGCCTCAGTTTCTGTGCAGAAAAGAGCCCCAACGACACTTAATATTATATAAAATGTGTATTTCACGGCACAAAGATAAGGTTTTTTCGTGGAATTTTTATATCTTTGTGGCGATAAATATCGAAAAAGAAGTTCTGCATGTTCACATTTTGTATTGCGTTAGCTCTCTTGGTGCTCGGATACTTCATCTACGGCACATTCGTTGAGAAAGTGTTCGGTGTTGACCCGAACCGCAAGACGCCTTGCTACACGAAGCAAGACGGAGCCGACTACATCCCGATGCCAACCTGGAAAGTTTACACGGTTCAGTTCCTCAACATCGCTGGCACAGGCCCCATCTTCGGAGCCATGATGGGTGTTCTCTATGGTCCTGCCGCCTTCCTTTGGATTGTCTTCGGCTGCATTTTGGGCGGTGCCATGCACGACTATATGGCGGGCATGATAAGCATCAGGCGAGACGGAATGGGCTTGCCCGAGATAATTGGCGACGAGCTGGGCAGCGTTTGCCGACTGGTGATGCGAGTTGTGACGCTTGTCCTGATGATTTGTGTGGGCGCAAGCTTCGTGCTGATTCCCGCAGGACTGATGGAGCAGTTGACGCTGAGGCTGTTCGATGTCGCCGATACCTACCTGATTTGGACGGTTCTCATCCTTGTTTTCTACCTCGCCGTGACGGTCTTTTCCATCAGTAAAGTCATAGGAAACATCTATCCCATATTCGGCGCAGCACTGCTCATCATGGCTGTCCTCATCGGCTTCGGCATCTTTACCCACGAAGGCAACATCCCCGACTTTGCCGAAGCCTTCAGCGACCATTATCCAGTCAGCTATACGCCTCTTTTCCCTGGACTCTTCATCACGATAGCCTGCGGAGCCGTCAGTGGCTTCCATGCCACGCAGAGTCCCATGATGGCGCGTTGTATCAAGAACGAGAAATACGGCCTTCGCTGCTTCTACGGCGCTATGGTAACAGAGGGTGTGGTTGCCCTTATTTGGGCTGCAGCCGCGATGAAGTTCGTCGATATGCTCGATATAGCGGGTGCCACGCCTTATGAGAAACTCTACAATGCCATGACAGCTTGCGGGACAGTCAAGATGAACCCAGGCATTTTGGTTGAGCGAATGTGTAACGACTGGTTAGGTAATGCGGGACTTGTGCTCGCCGTGCTTGGCATCGTGGCAGCCCCGATGAGTACGGGCGGCAGCGCTTTCCGGGCAGCACGAATGATTATCGCCGACTTCAGCCACTATGACCAGAAGCCTCTTCTGAAGCGTCTCATCCTCACAGCCCCTTTGTTTGCTGTTGCCATCGCCATGTTGAACGTCAGCAGCTTCAAGGTCTTGTGGCTCTATGTCTCGTGGTTCAACCAAGTTTTGGCGACCTTCACCTTCTTCACAATCGCGCATTTCTTGAAACATCGGACAGACGGAAAAGGCATCCTGCCAAGTTCTTCCTGGCTGATAGCCTACTTCCCCGCAGTCTTCATGTGTGCCGTGAGCGCCTGCTTCATCTTGATAGACAAAGAGAACGGCTTCGGCCTTGACACCACTTGGGGATATTGGATAGGTGGAATCTTTACCGCCATCGTAGCCCTTTGGTTTGTGATAAAGAACCTAAATCGTAAATAAATAGTAAATAGTAAATCGTCAAATCGTAAATAAATAGATGATAACTTTTAGTGTCTCTCTTGTTTGCCTGCTCTTAGGCTATTTGATTTACGGCACAATTGTTGAGCGAGTCGTTCGTCCGAGTGCTTCGACACAGATGCCCTGCTACACCAAGCGTGATGGTGTCGACTTCATCCCGATGCCAGCATGGCGCGTCTTCCTCATTCAGTTCCTCAACATCGCAGGCACCGGTCCCATCTTCGGAGCCATCATGGGCATTCTATATGGACCTGCCGCATACCTTTGGATAGTCTTTGGATGCATCTTCGCAGGAGCAGTTCACGACTATCTTTGTGGCATGATATGTATCAGGCAAGGAGGCGTCTCATTGCCCGAGATAATCGGCAACGAGTTGGGCGACGGCATGCGAATCGTGATGCGCGTCGGAGCCCTTGTACTGCTCGTCCTTGTCGGCGCAGTCTTCGTTACCACACCTGCCGCCCTGCTCGACAACATGACTCCTGATAGAGGCTGGCTCTTCTCGAGTGGATTCTGGCTGACCGTCATCTTCCTCTACTTCATCCTTGCCACCCTCTTGCCCATCGACAAACTCATCGGCCGCGTCTATCCCCTCTTCGGACTCGCATTGCTTGTGATGGCACTCGGCATCTGCTGGGGAATTTATACGAAAGAAGGCTGGATGCCCGAGATTACAGATGCACCTTTCATCTCACATCACCCGAAAGGCCTGCCCATCTTCCCATTGCTTTGCATCACCATCGCATGCGGAGCAATCAGCGGCTTCCACGGCACCCAGAGCCCTCTCATGGCTCGCTGTCTCACCAGCGAACGCCTCGGACGCCCCGTCTTCTACGGAGCCATGATAACCGAGGGAGTCGTGGCGCTCATCTGGGCAGCCGCAGCCATCAAGTTCGCCAGCACGCTCCCCGGAGAAGAAGGAGCCACAGCCTACCAGAAGCTCGCAGCCCTCGGCAATCCTGCTATCGTGGTGAAGGAGATTAGTGTAGGTTGGATGGGAGCCATCGGAGCTGTTCTTGCCATACTCGGCGTAGTGGCAGCGCCCATCACGAGTGGCGACACAGCATTCCGCAGCGCCCGACTCATCGCAGCCGACTTCCTCCGCATCAGCCAGAAAAGCATCTGGAAGCGCCTCATGCTCTGCCTGCCGCTCTTTGTCATCACGACAGGCCTCTTCTTCATCGACTTCGGTGCATTATGGCGCTACTTTGCCTGGACCAACCAAACCCTCGCCTGCATCATGCTATGGGCAGCAGCCGTTTGGCTCGCCAAGCAGAAAAAGTTCTATTGGATAGCGTTTCTGCCAGCTCTCTTCATGACGGTCGTGAGCGTCAGCTACATCCTCACCAGTCCCGAAGGCTTCCGCCTCTCGCTCCAGATAGGGCTCACAGCCGGCTTCGCCATGATGGTCCTGCTGGCAATAATCTATAGGAAATTCCTTAATTCTTTAACCAAATAAATAACAAACATTATGAAAAAAATCATTCTTTCTCTGCTTCTCGCAGTCGTATCAACAGGAGCATTCGCACAGTTCGAAAAAGGCACAAAGTACGTAGGCGCCAACCTGCAGGGCACAGGCCTGGGCATGGGCTACAGCAAGAGCACCGACTTCTTCATCGGTCTGCAGGCCAATGCAGGCTATTTCATTGCCGACAGCTGGATGTTGCTCGGCGAGTTCGGCTGGAACCACCAGAACGGCAACAGCAGCGTAGGGCTCGGCGCAGGTGCCCGCTACTACATGAAGCAGAACGGACTCTACTTCGCAGGGCTGCTGAAGTACAAGCACATCCCCTCGAACATCAACAACGTCTACCTCAGCCCCGAAGTCGGCTACTGCTTCTACCTGAACGACCACATCAGCATCGAACCCGCAGTCTATGTCGACATGTGCCTGAACCACTTCAAGGACTTCACCCAAGTCGGCCTGAAAATAGGATTCGGATACTACTTCTAATTGGTGAAAGAGTGAAAAGAAAGAGGCGGGCATTGCTGCTCGCCTCTTTGTTTTAATAGTTTAGAGTTGATGGTTTAGTGTTTAGTGTCAGTTTAATAGTTTAGAGTTTAATAAGAACTTTCAACTATCGACTTCAATACTGTCTCTAAACTCTACACTCTAAACTCTCAACTTTCGTCTAGTTATTCTCCGGCCTCAGTTTTCTTACTGTCTCAGCTGTTCTCCACATCTCCGAGTCGTGCAGGGCTGCCAGTTCTTTCTCGAGGCCTACGCGGTAGTCGGGCTTCGAGTTGGCATCGATGCTGATCTGCGCTTCGTTGCCGCTCTTTACGCTTGCGTAGAGCTGTTCTACGACAGGCTTGATGGCGTCGTGGAAGCGTGGGAACCAGTCGAGGGCACCACGCTGTGCTGTAGTGGAGCAGTTGGCGTACATCCAGTCCATTCCCTTCTGGGCGAAGAGAGGCATGAGGCTCTGTGTGAGCTCTTCGACGGTCTCGTTGAATGCTTCGCTGGGCGTGTGTCCGTTCTCGCGGAGCACTTCGTACTGTGCCAGGAGCAAGCCTTGGATGGCGCCCATCAGGGAGCCGCGTTCGCCGGTGAGGTCGCTGGTTGCTTCGCGCTGGAAGGTGGTCTCGAAGAGGTAGCCTGAGCCGATGCCGATGCCGAGGGCAAGCGTGCGGTCCAGGGCGCGACCGGTTGCGTCGTTGTAGACTGCATAGGAGCTGTTCAGGCCGCGACCTTCGAGGAACATGGTGCGCAGGCTTGTGCCGCTCCCTTTCGGTGCTACCATGATGACGTCGATGTCCTTGGAGGGCACGCAACCAGTGCGGTCGTTCCATGTGATGGCGAAGCCGTGGGAGAAGTAGAGTGCCTTGCCGGGCGTGAGGTACTTTTGGAGTGTGGGCCATACGCTCATGACGGCTGCATCGGAAAGCAGACACATTACGATGGTGCCCTTGTCGGCAGCCTCTTCAATGGAGAAGAGTGTCTCTCCGGGCACCCATCCGTCGGCAATTGCTTTCTCGAATGTCTTGCCCTGGCGCTGACCAACGATGACGTTGAAGCCATTGTCGCGCAGGTTGCAAGCCTGGCCAGGACCTTGTACGCCGTAACCGATGACGGCGATAGTCTCGTCCTTCAGAATCTCACGAGCTTTCTCCAGAGGGAACTCTTCGCGTGTCATAACTTCTTCGATGACACCGCCAAAATTCATTTTTGCCATAGTCTAGTAGATTTATTGTTGTTGAAATTGTACTTTCTTTTTGTCGTGTTATCCGTTAAATCGCGTGCAAAGATACAACAAAAAATTGAAAGTCCGTTGCTTTTTGCCTAAAAATATAATCCCAAATGCTAGTGTGGAGGAAACAGCCCCTGATTCTCTTGGATACTTCTTCAGTATAAAGTTCGGTTCATAGCGGCCGCCGTGAACTTTTTTGGCGGGCGCTACGAAATCTTTTGGCGGGCGCTACGAAATCTTTTGGCGGGCGCTAAAAATACACGAGGCACGTTAAGTCTCCCCACGAGACACGTTGGAATGCCCATCGCAACACGTTATGTTGCCAAACTAAACGTGCTAAGTTTACAAGTCTGCCGTGTTAAGTTCTTGCTCCTCACGGGCTGGATACTTTCGATGGAACCAGTATAATCCGTAGGACAAGGCAAGGAGACTTACTATGATAATAGCTGATTGGGGGATGTTGCCCAGCCCGTCGAAGCTTTCCTCGACGCTGTCGGGCAAGAGGAGCGCGGCGGAGTTGATTGCGACATGAGCCACGATGCCTGGAATCAGGCTCTTTGTTCGCCAACACAGCCAGCCAAGCATTATGCCATAAAGCGTGCCGAAAACCATTTGGTCGGGGTTCATGTGAATCGCTCCAAAGATGAGTGCCTGACGACTCATCACCCACTCATCACCCTTGTATTCTGCTGGTATTCATTGTCTTATATAGGCTCGGTGACGAGTGACGAGTGTTTTTGATTTCAATTTCAGCATTTTTCTTGGACTTTTCTTTGTAGGTATTGCTTTTTTTTCGTATTTTTGCAGCAGACTCGAATAGCTCGAAAGGGTGGCGGGTCGAAATCTTAGTGGAAAAAGGACGTTTACGAACGTTATCTTCGGTGTCCAAATCTCGCAAATTTGCATATCACCTAGAAGATGCGCAACCGAAACGTCCACATTGGGTGTATTGTACCCTGTTCTTTATTTGAATGGTGTCAATATATCTCGGCGTGGGCTATCTCGAGTTGCTTATCCTAGGTGAGGGCAATGCGAGAGCCTGGACGCGGGATAAGCTAAGTAGAGCACCCACGTCTTTCCATTTAACAACATTAACCGCTGAATCTGGTGTGCTATAGGCAGAAGGAACAACGCGTATGGCAGATAAAATAGTTGGAGAGCCAGATAGGCCTTTTGTTAAGGGTTCATCTAAACCAAAGGAAGAAGAAGTGCTAGAGACAAAACTTCGCTCAATGATTACTTCCAATCTTATATTTAAAGAAGGAAATAACGTTTTGAATGTTGTAGATATTAAACTAAAAGAATATTTAAAGCATAAACGTATAGATGGTCCGCGTGGAGATTATAATTATGAGTTTGAAGGGGATGCTGATATTGGCATTAAAGTTCCCAATGGTGTTTCTTATACCCTTCATAGTTTTAGAGGTTACTTCCTGTCGGATGACGAAAAAGAAATCAACTCGTTGTTTGATGAAATCCAAATAACAAAATAGATAATGGCAAAAGTTATTAGACCCAAACGTTCGGCAACATGTATCTTTGATGAAAAGGATGTTTATTCCTTTTATGAAAACATATTGCTTGTTTGCGAAAGCGATAGAGTGGCATATGGTGATGAGAAAATATTGACTGCTGCTGCAAAGAAAATAAATGCAAGCACGCCATTTGGCTTCGTTTATAAAAACTATGAGGTTAAGATGCAAAATCCTGTAGACAATGTGTTCTATTTTTCTGCTAATGCTGCCAAACAAAGTTCAACAAGACATACTATGATTGTAAAGAAATGGTATAAACATTTGAGAAATGCTTTTGCACACAACTACATTCGTTTAGACAATGGAGCATATGTGTTTGAAGATTTTTATGATGACACGGGCTCTCCGCTGCAACAAGTCTTATATGCAAAAATAGTAAATCTTGATGATTTCAAAAGGTTGATAACAGAAGTTAAAGCTAATTTAAAATAAGAAGCAATGAAACGATTAAACATTACTTTCTTTCTCACCCTGCTCATGAGCATGATAAGCATAAAATCAAATGCTTATGATTTTGAAGTTAATGGAATCTACTACAATGTTGTTTCCATTGAGGATTTGACATGCGAAATAGCCCCTCAATCTAGCAATCATAGTTATTATTCTGGGTATTTTGTTATTCCGAGTAATGTACAATACAATGGAAAAACATTGAAAGTAATAAGAATTGGGGATTCTGCTTTCTCCATCAGTTCGATTACTTCTGTGACCATCCCAAACAGCGTGACGAGCATCGGCAAGTATGCCTTCTCTGATTGTACTGGCATGACCTCCATCAATATCCCCA
Organism: Bacteroidaceae bacterium; assembly: GCA_017645655.1. GTDB lineage: Bacteria > Bacteroidota > Bacteroidia > Bacteroidales > Bacteroidaceae > Physcousia. Next base: position 32,959 of record JAGCNZ010000096.1, read on the forward strand.
ACAGTGTGACGAGCATCGGCGAAGCTGCCTTCATTAATTGTTCCAGCCTGACCTCTGTTAACATACCCAACAGTGTGACAAGCATCGGCGGATTTGCTTTCGAGGATTGCACCGGTCTGACCTCAATTACCATCCCGGGCAGTGTGACCAGCATCAATAACAATGCCTTCCGTAATTGCACCAGCCTGACCTCCGTCACCATCCCTAGCAGCGATGTCAGCAGCATCATCGGGGCAGAAGCCTTCCGTAATTGCACCAGCCTAACATCTATCAATATCCCAAATGTAACATTGATTGGCGCTAGCGCATTCTACGGTTGTACAGCGCTCACCACCTTGAATATGTCAAATGTTGAAGACATAGGCGAAGATGCTTTCCGTGGCTGTACGTCTATTCACACATTGACAATACCTTCTTCATGTAAGAAAATTAAGCACCGCGCATTCAATGGTTGCATAATTCGCAAACTTGTATTGGAAGACTCAAGTAACACATTAAAGCTAGGCTTAAGTGGCTGGCGTCAAGAAAATTATGCTGATGAAATTTATTATAAAGACCTCTTTTCTCATTCACAGGTTGACACTCTTTATTGGGGGAGGTCCATTGACATAAACTTCAGCTATGCTAATCCTTTGTATCGGGATTATAATGTGCCGGGTATTTTTGGTAATCAAATAAAAAAAATAGTAGTAGGCAACCAGATAACAGATAATGACATTTATAAAGGTTATTCATCTTCCTTATTTAATTTTAATGGTAACTCAGAACGTCCTCTATATTATAACATCACATTTGGCAAAGGTATTTCAACAGTTCCAAATATGTCATATGACGATAATTTGGATAGTCTGTTCCTTTTAAACGAGACTCCACCGAATGCAAAAGGGTTTTCTAACAAACAATATCTCCATTGCAATTTATTTGTTCCAAAAGGCAGCAAAACAGCATACCAATCTGCTGATGTATGGAAGAATTTTTGGAATATCCTAGAGTTTGATCCTTATGCGATTTCTTTTGCCGATGCCAAGGTAAAAGCTATCTGCGTAGCCCAATGGGACACTGACGGTGATGGTGAGTTGAATGAATCTGAAGCTGCTGCAGTTACGGATTTGGGAACAGCATTTAAAAGTAAGACATCTATTACCTCTTTCAACGAGTTGAAATATTTTACAGGGTTAACAGTTCTTGGTAATGATGCTTTCTCTGGATGCATAAGTCTTACCTCTATTGCAATTCCACCTTCTTTGACGAGAGTTAAAACTGGAGCATTTAAGAATTGCTCCTCACTCGCAAAGATTATTGTGACGGATATTGCTGCATGGTGTGGCATTATATATGAAGGAAATAGCTATAGTAATGGAGATTTTCCTCTTAACAAAGCTCAGCATCTTTATAGCGATGAAAACATTGAAATAACAAATGTGGTCATCCCTGAAAGTGTGACGAGGATTGAACCTCTTGCTTTCCGCGACGCAAAATACATTACTTCAGTTACGATACCTAATAGCGTAACTTACATTGGACGAGAAGCATTCAGAGGTATGCATCGTTTGACTTCAATCAATATTCCTTTGGGAATTACATCTGTTGAACCATATGTGCTTCAAGATTGTGAAACATTAGCCTCCGTCAGCATTCCTGAAAGCGTGACAAGCATCGGTGACAATGCTTTCGCTAAATGCTATGGATTGAAAAATGTATATTGTTACTCGGAAGGCGTCCCCAGTACTGGCAGTAATGTTTTCAGCAATACAAACGTTGGGGCTGCAACGCTCCATGTACCTGCTGGTTCTGTAAGTCAATACAGAACAACTTCGCCTTGGAGTGGCTTTGGTACAATTGAAGCTTTAGAAGGAGTTCTTGCCACAGGTATCTCTCTTAACCAGACAACATTGTCATTCAATGCTCCCAATCAAACAGCGACGTTGGCGGCAACAATAACACCCTCAAATGCCACGAATAAAAATATTACTTGGACAAGTAGCAATACTGCTGTTGCGACTGTCAGCAATGCTGGTGTTATAACTGCCATCGCAAATGGAATGGCAACCATTACCGCTAAAACAACAGATGGTACGAACCTCACAGCAACCTGTGAGGTTACAGTTTCAATACCTGTTCTTGCTACAGGCATCTCACTTAACCAGACAACATTGTCATTCAATGCTCCCAATCAAACAGCGACACTGACTGCAACAATAACGCCCTCAAATGCCACGAATAAGACTGTTTCTTGGACAAGCAGCAATACTGCTGTTGCGACTGTCAGCAATGCTGGTGTTGTAACTGCCATCGCAAATGGAACGGCAACCATTACCGCTAAAACAACAGATGGCACGAACCTCATAGCAACCTGTACCGTGATCGTCAGCGAGGTAATTCGCATAAACATTGTTACATCCAATGCTGGCTATTCTACATTCTATGATTCACATTACGATTATGTTTTGCCCAATGGCCTAACAGCACAAGTAGTTACGAATGTATCCAATAACAAACTCGTATATAAGACTATTGCTAATGGTAATACTTCAGGAATTGTACCAAGAGGTACTGCAGTTATGCTTGTTAGTGACAACAAACGCTATGGTACATTTGCATTAACTTCTACAGCAAGTAGTGCCCCTTATTCTGGTGCGAATCTTTTACATGGCAGTGATGTGGCAACAAGGACTACAGGAAATGGGTATCACTACAAGTTAAGTTATGGTAAGACAGGAACATCATGGAACGATGTGTTCGGATGGTATTGGGGTGCACAGGATGGTGCCCCGTTCCAGATAGAAAGCAATAAAGCATGGCTTGTTGTTCCTCAGTCCGCAATAACCCGTGCATCTGCTGGATATACTATAGATGGTGATGCGACAGACATAACAGATATCGAATTAGACGACGAAAAATGTGACATTTATTATGACATGCAGGGACGTCGCATAAGTACACCTTCGAACAGAGGAATATATATAAAGAATGGTAAGAAAGTTGTAATCAAATAAAGACAGACAGAAATATGAAAAACATTAAACAATACTTAATGGCTGGCATGGCTATACTTATGCTGACAGCATGCCCAAGTGACCCGGAATCGGAAACGCAATCATATACGCAGAACATTGTGTTGCCGTCAAATGCATCTGAACAGGAAGTTACGTTAACACAACTGCATTCATCTATTTCAAATGTACAAAACCCTGTTTCTTGGTTAACTGTGGAGATTCAATCCTATTCCTCAGGATCACCCAAATTCAAACTCCGCTCAGCAAGCAATACAGAGAGGACTGAACGTAAATGTAACGTCATAATCACAGCTTATTCAGGTGACAAGGTTACTCTATCCGTAACACAGCAAGGTGTCGCTGAGGGAACAGGGATAGATGACTTGCACGACTCACAGACAGACAAACCTGCATATCGCCGCCAATAAAAATTATCCGCTATTCTGATGGAACGACAAGGAAGGTCTTGGTTAAGTGAGAGCAGAGTCAAACTCGTTTGAATTCTGCCGAGTGGGAAAGAGTTCGACAAAGTCAAGGTTTTGATTAAATAAAAGCCTCCTCTCCCAACCTTCCTCCGTCGCAAGCTCCCCAATTGCTCCGCTATCAACGGGCAATTGCCTCCGAGGAGGAAAGGAGGAGAATAAGAAAGGGCATTACCGATTGGTAGTGCCCTCTTCTTTTTTCACTCTGCCACCACTATCGGATGGATTTCGAAGAGATTGACGGCACAACTGTTGTCAAACAGATTGAATCCTCTTCTTCTGTAGATAACCAAATAATGGGAAAGTATACAGTTCTGAGACTTCCATGATATAATTTATCTCCAGCAGACTTTTGCCTGGCAGACGACATCAGATTCATTTTTGCGAACTTCGATATCGGTTTCGTTGTCGTCGATGATTTGCTCGTAGAAGCTGAGCTTGTCGCCCAAGTAGGACTCTGCCTTGTAGGCTATCTCGAAGCGGCGGATGCTCTGCTGCTCGAAGCGTTGGCGAGGGAAGAGGTCGAGGATGTGCTCTATGTACTTGATGCTGTTGATGTGTCCGTTGATGTCCACGTCGCTGTAGTACGTGTCGATGGTGCGGACAAGTTGTGGCTCGCGGAAACGGAAGCGGCTATGTCCCTCGATGGGGCAAAAGCCCTCCTCCTCGGGCACTACATAGTTGAGGATGTCTCCGTCGTAGAGTGTGAGCAGGTCGCAGGGCTTGCGTGTCTCGAGGTCTATCATGGCCCAGACGCTTCTGGCATATCCGAGGGGCTTTCCTTCGGCATTGAGGATGGAGAAGTTGCGATTAGTAAAGAGTTTCATCACGCTCTCCACCCACGTTCGAACCTCGCAATGCTCGTACTGGCGAGGCATCTCCATCATCTCGATACTGAGCCGCGAGAGCACCCAGGTGTGTCGCGTCTCGTTCAGGGCACCGATGCCCCAGCCGCGCCTCTGCGAGTGATCGCCGGCAGCATTGAGCAAGTGATTGCCAAGTACGCCGAGGAAGATGCGTCCCGTGAAGTCAACATGGAAAGGCTCGACATAGAAGGGGTAGCTATCTATTAATTCATAATTCATAATTCTCAATTCATAATTATCTTCTTCGCGGAAACTCAGGGCGTTGCCTAATTGTGCATTACGAATTATGCATTACGAATTGCCATTGTGTTCTTCCTCTCGCTTTGCGATATAGGCATCAAGGCGCTCTATGCAGGACTTGGTAACCGCAATGCGGCCTGTGCGGACGAACTGCAGGACGCAACCCAGGGCATCGAGCCTGGTGAAGAGTTCTATCACATCTCTCGTGATGCCAGTGTTCTCGACAATGGTGTAAGTGGGATTCACTTCGACGATGCGAGCATCATATTGGCGGACGATGCAGGAAATGTCTTTGTTGGCAAGCACCATCGGTGTGGAAAGCTTCAGCAGAGAAGTCTCGAGAATGAATATCTCGTCGTCGATGAAGCAGTTGGCCTGCAGGACATCGACCTTCTTCTCGATTTGCTTGGTCAGCATCTCTGCCATTTCCTGCTTGCAGTAACAAGTGATGGTGTACTTATGCACGCCAGGTGTGGAAGAGGCACAAACATTGAGGCTCTCGATGTTGACTTGTCTGCGGGTGAAGACGGCGGTTATCTGATTGAGGATACCTGCGAAGTTCTCGGAATAGACGATGAGCGTGTAGAGTGTCAGGCCATCGTGGCTGAGCAATGCACCTTCGCGACCAGGCACGGCAGGCCGCGCCACTGCATTACGCTTGAAGGTCTCCTTCTGACCGCCTTCTCGTGCATCTTGAGCAAGAGTTGCCTTGCGCTGGCGAGCCAGGTTCTTCTCAAAGCTGTCGCGCTCAATGGCAGCAGCAGCATAAACGGCCTCATTGAAGCCCTGCATCTCCTTTGCCTGCTCCAAATCGTCACACTTTCCACATGTATTGCAATCGCCGCATTCAGCAGCACCTGTTTTCTTCTCTGTCTTCATAACTATGAATTATGCATTATGAATTATGAATTGATTTCCAGCAGCATTTCGTCCACATTGGCTCCGGGAGGAGTCATGGGGAGCACGTTGTCTTCTTCCTTCACAGCACATTGCAGGAGGTACGGACCTTCGGTGCTGAGCATCTCTTTGATGGCAGCATCGAGGTCTTTGCGGTCAATCACAGTGCAGCAGGGAATGTTATAGCCCGCGGCAATCTTCTCGTAGTCGGGATTGAGCATTGGGGTGAAGGAGTAGCGTTTGTTGAAGAACATGTATTGCCACTGGCGGACGTTTCCGAGGAAGTTGTTGTTCAGGAGTATCATCTTCACGGGAATCTGGTTCTCCATGATGGTGCCCAGTTCCTGAATCGTCATTTGGAAGCCTCCGTCGCCACAGAACATGCAGACCGTCCTGTCGGGAGCACCGTAGCAGGCACCCATAGCTGCAGGTATGCCGAATCCCATAGTGCCGCAACCGCCGCTGGTAACGACTGAACGAGGCTTCGTGAACTTGAAGTAGCGACAGCCCATCATCTGGTTTTGTCCGACGTCGGTCACAAGGATGGCTTTATTCTTTGCTGCTTCGCTGACCTTGCGCACCACTTCGCCCATCAAGAGCGGGCCTTCCTTTGGGTTGAGGGCAGCATCGATTACCTTCGTGTATTCCTTTTCTTCGTAGGGCTTAAAGCCTTCTATCCAAGCTTTGTGAGTAGCCTTTTCCACAAGCTTTGTGACAGCAGGCAGCGTCTGTTTGCAGTTGCCGAGGACCGAGAGCGTGGGCTTCACGTTCTTACCAAGCTCAGAGGGATCAATCTCGAAGTGTATGATCTTTGCTTGCTTGGCGTATGTCTTCAGGTTGCCAGTCACGCGGTCATCAAAGCGCATGCCAACTGCAATGAGCAAGTCGCACTGATTCGTCATCACATTCGGAGCAAGGTTGCCGTGCATGCCAAGCATTCCCTTATTGAGCGGATGGTCGGAAGGAGCCGCAGACAGGCCGAGGATAGTTGAGCCAAAAGGTATTTGAGCTTTCTCGCAAAGGTCAAGCAGTTCCTTGTTCGCTCCAGCGAGTTCTACGCCTTGACCAACAAGCATGAAGGGCTTCACGCTCTCGTTAATCATCTGAGCCGCCTTCTCGATAGCGCCATCTTCAGGTTGCGGATAGGGATTGTAGCTACGGATGAAGTCGACCTTCTGCGGAGCGTACTCAATCATGGCAGTCTGCGCATTCTTCGCGAAGTCGAGCACCACAGGACCAGGCCTTCCGCTCTTAGCAATGAAGAAGGCTCGTGCCACTGCCCAGGGGATGTCTTCAGCCCTGCGAATCTGGAAGTTCCACTTCGTGATAGGCTGTGTGACGCCCACCACATCGACCTCTTGAAAAGCATCCGTGCCGAGCATTGCTGCCCCCACCTGTCCGCAGATGACGACCATAGGAGTCGAGTCAATCATGGCATCTGCAACGCCTGTGATTGTGTTCATTGCTCCAGGTCCACTTGTCACGATAGCGCAGCCCACCTTGCCGCTGACGCGGGCATAGCCCTGAGCAGCATGGACAGCAGCTTGTTCGTGACGGACAAGGATGTGATGCAAGGTCTTCTTGTGGTCGTAAAGTGCATCATAAGTAGGCATGATAGCGCCTCCCGGATAGCCGAAGAGCACATTTACACCTTCATGTTCGAGGCTTCGCATCAAAGCCTCTGCACCGCTTATCTTATTAGAATTCATAATTCACAATTCATAAATCATAATTAATCATCAGACAAAAGCCTGACGCCTCCCTTGTCGGCACTGCTGACGCTTTGGGCGTAGGCACGCAGCGCTTTGCTTACGACCCTGTTGCGACGCAGCGGTTGTTGTGGACGAGCTGCCAGTTCTTCATTGCTAAGCTTGACATTGATGGAGCGGCTGGGGATGTCAATGACGATGATGTCGCCGTCCTTTATCTTGCCGATGTTGCCTCCGCTTGCTGCTTCGGGACTGATGTGTCCGATAGAGAGACCGCTTGTGCCGCCAGAGAAGCGTCCGTCGGTGATGAGGGCGCATTCCTTGCCCATGTGCATCGACTTGATATATGAGGTGGGGTAGAGCATCTCCTGCATGCCGGGACCGCCTTTGGGACCTTCGTGAGTGATGACTACGCAGTCGCCCTTCTTCACTTTGCCGCCAAGGATGCCTTCGCAAGCGTCTTCCTGAGAGTCGAAGACCACAGCTGGACCTTCGAAGTGCCAGAGTTCAGGAGCTACGCCAGCCGTCTTGACTACGCAACCATCCTGAGCGATGTTGCCGAAGAGGACAGCCATTCCGCCATCCTTCATGTAGGCGTGTTCGATGTCACGGATGCAACCGTTCTCGCGGTCGGTATCGAGGGTTTCGTAATATGTTTCCTGCGAGCCCATTACATTGCTGAACTTGCCTCCAGGAGCACTGCTGTAGATACGCTTTGCTTCAGGATTGATGGTTTCGCCAGTAATGCTGTATTTCTCAATGTCTTCGCCAAGCGTTGCTCCATTGACGCGCTTGCAAGTGAGGTCGAGCAGGTTGCCTTTTGCGAGTTCGCCAAGGATGCCGAGAATGCCGCCAGCGCGATTCTCTTCCTGTATGCTGTACTTTTGCCAGTTCGGCGAGAGCTTGCAGAGGAACGGCACTTTGCGGCTCAGCTCGTCGATGTCTTTCATCTTGAAATCGACCTCTGCTTCCTGTGCGACTGCAAGCAGGTGGAGCACTGTATTGGTCGAGGCTCCCATCGCTATGTCGAGCGTCATTGCATTGAGGAAAGCCTGGCGTGTGGCGATGCTGCGGGGGAGAACACTTTCGTCACCTTCTTCGTAGTATGCGAGGGCATTCTTAACGATAATCCTGGCAGCGTCCTTGAAGAGCTGGATGCGGTTCTTGTGTGTAGCGAGGATGCTTCCGTTGCCAGGGAGAGAGAGTCCGATGGCTTCGGTCAGCGAGTTCATCGAGTTGGCAGTAAACATGCCGGAGCATGCGCCGCAGCCCGGGCAAGCCATCTGCTCCACCTGTGCCAATTCCTCATCGCTGACAGTCGGGTCTCCGCCCTTCACCATAGCAGTGATGAGGTCTGCGTTCTCGCCGTTCAGCTTGTGCGATTCCATGGGTCCGCCGCTCACGAAGATGGCTGGGATGTTCAGTCGCATGGCAGCCATCAGCATGCCTGGTGTCACTTTGTCGCAATTCGAGATGCAAACCATTGCATCGGCTTTGTGAGCGTTAACCATGTATTCGACTGAATCGGCGATGATGTCGCGCGAGGGTAGGGAGTAGAGCATGCCGTCGTGCCCCATGGCGATGCCGTCGTCGATGGCAATGGTGTTGAATTCAGCAGCATAGCAGCCAAGGCTTTCTATCTCTTTCTTAACGATTTGTCCTATTTCGTGGAGGTGCGTATGGCCAGGCACAAACTGCGTGAACGAGTTGACGACAGCGATGATTGGCTTGCCGAACTGTTCCCTCTTCATGCCGTTTGCCACCCACAGAGCGCGGGCTCCGGCCATGCGGCGACCTTCTGTGCAGACCGAGCTTCTCAATTTGTTTTTCATATAACGTGTCCTTTCTCGCGTATGCGAATTGCGTGCAAAGGTAGCATAAATCTTTCTTTTTGCCAACAAAACGACACATTATTATATATTATATGCTCGAAAAGACGTTGCTGATGCATATTTAGTCGCAAAAGGTATCTGATGTGAGTCAAAACGTCGGCAGTGATGTTTTCAATTATCACGTGTAATATTTTTATTTTAACGTGTAATATTTCCAATTATCACGTGTAATATTTTCAATTATCCCGTGTGTAGTTTTGTGAGTAAGCGAATTATTTTGTAAATTTGCAAAGAAGAACTGATGTGCAGACTGATTTTCGTTTGCATAGAACGGATAAACGAAAGAACATTCAACCATGAGAAAGATTTTGTTTTCGATTGTAATATCTCTGATTTGCTCTGGCACCGTGCCAGCTCAAACGGTGCGACTGAGCGCACAATCTTCAGGCAAGCAGTTCGACGGCATTGGCGTAGTCGACGGAGGTGGAGCGACTTCGGTTCTGCTGAAAGACTATCCGGAACCTCAGCGCCAACAAATCATCGACATGGTTTACAAGCCCATGTTCGGAGCTTCCATCAGTGCTTTGCTCGTGGAAATACCCGGCGACGGGAACTCTACTCAGGGCTCGATGCCTTCGCACAGTCATTTCCGTGGCGATGCAAACTTTGAACGAGGCTACATTTGGTGGGTGATGAAGGCTGCCAAGAAGAGCAATCCCCAGCTCTCGCTCGATGCCACTTCTTGGAGCGCTCCAGCTTGGGTGGGCAATTTCTGGTCGGAAGATATGGTCGATTATTACATTTCTTGGTTGCAAGGATTGAGGGAAGTTCACGGACTGGAGCTGGATGCCCTCGGATGTCACAATGAGAAGGGCTACAACTACGACTTTGCCAAGCATTTGCGCCAAGCCATGAACGAGCGGGGCTTTGCGAACGTGAAACTTCATGGCTTTGGCAATTGGGGCGAAAGCAAGATGGATTTCCTGAAGGAAATGCAGAAGGATTCAGCTTTGGCTGCTGCCCTCGATGCTGTATGTGCCCACACTTTCAGCGAAATCCCACTCTCGAAAGAGCAACGCGACATATGTGAAGACATGGGCAAACCCATTTGGAACTCGGAAGACCACTTCTATCTGCCAGGCTTCGACGCGCTCATCAGTATCGTGAAAGGCTTCAACGAGAACTATATTGTCAGCGGCGCAACGAAGATTATAAACTGGTACGGCATTGCCGGAGTCTATCCCCTCGAACCATATTCACTCTATCCTGCAATGCTCCTGGCTCGAGAACCCTGGAGCGGCAGCTACGAGGTTCGGGAAGCGCTTTGGGGCTATGCTCATTATGGGCAGTTCAGTCAAGTCGGATGGCGTTACGTTGACGATGGTTGCATGAAGTTGAGCGAAGGCGGCACAATGGTAACATTGCGCAATCCCGATACAGGAGACTTTAGCATTATCCTCGAAACAAAGGGCGCAAAGAGTGAGCAAGAGGTCAAGTTCGAGGTTGCAAAAGGCCTGAAGAAAGGTAAGCTTTGCCTTTGGTATAGCGATAAGGACAGGCAGTTTGTTCGCCAAGAAGACATCTCGCCAAAAGGAGGGACATTTAGCCTGAAACTCCATCCCGATGCTGTCTACTCTGTCTCCACTTTGACGGGTCAGCAGAAAGGCTCTTTCACAGGGATTCCCGATTCCCAACCTTTCCCTCTCCCTTATACGGATGACTTCGAGAACTATCTTCCACCTTCCAGCTACGGCTACCTTCCACATTATACGGCTGACCTGATTGGCTGCTTCGAACTGGTGGAGAGCCCTGACCATAAAGGACAATGTATCCGACAAACTGTTGGCGAACATACACTCAGCTGGGCTCCCGAATGGCATCACTACACAATTCTCGGCGATTCGGCTTGGCGAGATTATGAGGTGAGTGCCGATGTCTGGTTGAATCCTGGTGACGAAGCTGCGGTAATGGGTCGCCTTTGTGACGTGGGCTCTGGCTATGGAATATGGGCCAAAGGTTATTACTTGAAACTCGACGACCAAGGCAATTGTTCGCTTGTTCTCTCTTGTGGCAAGCGCAACCAAAGAGAACTTGTCGGCGACAAAGAGCAACAAGCTTTGATACGAGCCCGCAAAGATGTGGAGGTAGGAGGAGAATACACTCTCGTCTCCACAAAAGTAGCAGGCATTTCAGCTTGTAAGTGGTACAATCTGAAGTTGCGTTTCGAAAACAAACAACTGACAGGATATGTTGATGGAAAGCAGGTGCTTGCAACTACTTCCGACCATTACCTGAAAGGAATGGCAGGTCTTATGGCGCCTTTGCAGAAAAGTCGAGTCTGCACTCCTTACTTTGATAACCTGAAAATTACACCTGTACGTCAATAGCCAGAGTCCTAATCATTTGAAACTCGGCAACTCGTCGCGCGTGACGACGCATTCCTGTTCCAGCGCGTCGTTCCACCACTCAATGTTGGCATTGCCGTGGTCGGTGCTGCCGAAGGCCTCACCGCTGGTCTTGTTGGTGCGTTCGTAGTCATACCAAGGGATGAGGAAACTCCAGTGTTGTCCGTCGGCCCATAGTTCCGAGACCTTCGGGATGTTTCCGAACTCGCTGATAGCGTAGAGTTTGCCTGGATAGGCCTCGTGGAAATAGTCGTACCAATAATGCATCTCGCTGAGATTCTTGTTATAGAAGTCGTAGGCCACGATGTCAACATACTCGTCGCCGGGATACCAACGCTTCGAGTCGCCCGCGTTGAAGACCCAGATGAGGTTCGTCAAACCGTGGTGGTTCACCATCCTTTCGTACATCACGCGCCAGAGTTCCACGAAAGCCTCAGGTCCGTCGTTGCCCCACCAGAACCATGCTTTGTGCCAGTCAGTGCCGGGATTCGCTTCTGTCCAGTTGCCCTGGGCTTCGTGAAGAGGTCGCCAGAGCACTGGGGTTTTAGCACTCTTTGTGGCTTTCAGCCAACCCGCCACCTGGTCGATGCGGTCTATCATCGTTTTGTATTCCTCGCTGTTGGGCGAGAAGATGAATGATGGTCTGAAGCCTGTTTGCCCGGGGGCCGTGCCAGGCGTGCATGTCCAGTCGGTGCTGTCGTTCGTGAGCATGTTCCAGTGCCACATGGCCGACACGATGCCGCCTGCTCTGGACCAGTTCTGCCAAATCGTGTTGCTTGCGTAGTTTATCCATCCATTTGCGGAGGAATAGATATCGTGGATGAAGTCGAAGGTGTTGATGGCAGGGTATTTTCCCGTGTGCTTATACACCCATCTGGCCTCGTTGACGTTGTAGTTCACGCAGGCATGCGTGCCAGTCAGTATCTTTTGGCCAACGTTCTCTTCAAGATAGGCGAGCAGATTCTGTGCCTCCTGCGAGCGGTTGCTCCACTTTGGGATAGTCTCGAAACCTACGCTATCTACCGTCTCCACTTCAAAGCACACGGTTCTTCCGTCGGCTTTGTGGACGACCATATTCTGCACTTGTGCCTTCATCGTGAGGGCTGTTAGGGCAAAGAGGATTGTGATAATGTTCTTCATAGTAATTTAATAATGTAGGGACGCCGAAGCGTCCCTACTACCTTTATTCATGACGTCGTTATGACGAATCTACGTGACATTGGCCGATTAAAGCGACCAGTCTTCTTGCGTCTTGCGAACGTAGGTCTTGTAGCGGCGCTGAGCAGCTGCCTTACATGCGTCGTAGAGTTCCTGGGCCTCTTCGGGAGCGGCCTTCTTCAGAGAGAGGAAGCGCACCTCGCCCTCGAGGAATTCCTGGAACTTGTCCCAATCGGGCTCCTTGCTGTCGAGCTGGAAGGGAGTCTTGCCCTCTTCAGCCAGAGCGGGATTGTAGCGCCACAGATGCCAGTAGCCGCATTCAACAGCCTTTGCTTCCTCAGCCTGGCTCTTGCCCATACCGCCCTTAGCCTTCAGGCCGTGGTTGATACAGGGAGCGTAAGCGATGATGAGCGAAGGTCCGTGCCAAGCTTCAGCCTCGCGGAAGGCCTTCAGACACTGGCTCTGGTCGGCTCCCATTGCCACCTGAGCAACATAGACATTGCCATAAGTTGCCTGCATCAGGCCGAGGTCCTTCTTGCCCACGCGCTTGCCGTTGGCTGCGAACTGGGCAATTGCGCCGATTGGTGTGGCCTTCGAGGCCTGACCGCCTGTATTGGAGTAAACCTCTGTGTCGATAACGAAGATGTTGAGGTCTTCGCCAGAACCGATGACGTGGTCGAGACCGCCGTAACCGATGTCGTAAGAGGCACCGTCGCCACCGATAATCCACTGGCTGCGCTTCACCAGGTAGTGGTCAAGTTCCTTGAGCTGTGCGCATGTGGGGCAACCAGCCTTCGCACCCTCGGCAATGAGAGGCTTCAGGGCAGCAGCTGCGGCCTTGGAGGCGTCGGCATCTTCCTTGCCGTCAATCCACTGCTGGGCAGCCTGCTTGAACTCTGCGCTGACCTTCTCGTCGGCAATCAGCTCCTCGAGCAGAGCGGTAATGCGCATCTTTATCTTCTTGTTAGCCAAAACCATGCCGAGGCCGTACTCGCAGAAGTCCTCGAAGAGGGAGTTAGACCATGCAGGGCCTTGTCCCTTCGCATTCTTGGTGTAGGGAGTGGAAGGAATTGAGCCCGAGTAGATTGAGGAGCAACCGGTGGCGTTGGAGGCCATGATGCGGTCGCCGAAGAGCTGGCTCATGAGCTTCACATAAGGTGTCTCGCCGCAACCTGAGCAGGCACCGCTGAACTCGAAGAGCGGCTGAGCGAACTGGCTGTTCTTCGGGCTCTGCTTGATATCCACGAGGTCTTGCTTCGAGCTGACCTTCTTCACGCAGTATTCCCAGTTCTTTGCTTCCTGAGCAGCTTCGGCGCTTGAATCGTCGTAAGCCACCATCTTGAGAGCGGGACCTCCGAGCTTGGGATTGCCGGGGCAGACATCGGCACAGTTGCCGCAGCCCAGACAGTCTTTCACGCCGACCTGAATGACGAAGTGCATGCCCTTCATGGCAGCCGGAGCCTTCATCTCGATGGTCTTTCCCTCGAAGCCCTTCACCTCCTCGTCGTCCATGACGATAGGACGGATGCAAGCATGCGGGCAGACGAAGGCGCACTTGTTGCACTGGATGCAGTTGTCGGGGTTCCAGACAGGCACGAAACCTGCCACACCGCGCTTCTCATAAGCTGCTGTGCCCTGTTCCCAAGCACCGTCCTCATAGCCCTTGTAAGCGCTGACGGGAAGGTCTGCACCATTCTGAGCGTTGATGGGACGGATGAGCTTCGTGATGTATTCGGGCTCGTCGTAAACGGGAGCTGGGTCGGCTGGCAGGTTGGCCCAAGCGGGGTCAACGGGCAGCACCTTGTACTCGCCGCCGCGGTCAACGGCTGCGAAGTTCATGTTCACCACGTCCTCGCCTTTCTTGCCGTAGCTCTTCACGATGGCCTTCTTCATCTGCTCTACTGCGAGCTCTACGGGGATGACCTCCGTGATGCGGAAGAAAGCGCTCTGCAGGATGGTGTTCGTGCGGTTGCCGAGTCCAATCTCCTGAGCAATCTTAGTGGCGTTGATGTAATAGACGGTGATGTTCTTCTCTGCGAAGTACTTCTTTATATTGTTCGGAATGAACTTCACAAGCTCGTCGCCCTCGAAGATGGTGTTCAGGAGGAACTGTCCGTTCGGGCGAAGGCCGCGAATCACGTCGTACATCTTCAGGTAAGCCTGCACGTGGCAAGCCACGAAGTTGGGCGTCTTAATCTGATAGGTGCTGCGGATTGGCGTGTCGCCGAAGCGCAGGTGCGAGCAAGTGAAGCCGCCTGACTTCTTCGAGTCGTAGCTGAAGTATGCTTGGCAGTACTTGTTCGTGTTGTCGCCGATAATCTTGACGCTGTTCTTGTTGGCGCCCACGGTGCCGTCAGCACCAAGGCCGAAGAACTTGGCTTCGAAGATGCCTTCGCCGCCCAGGGCCATCTCTTCCTTGACAGGCAGAGAGGTGTAGGTGAGGTCGTCCACGATACCGACAGTGAACTGGCGCTTTGGCTCGGGCAACTCAAGGTTCTCATAGACGCTGAGCATCATGGTGGGCGTCACGTCGGCTGAGCCGAGGCCATAACGTCCGCCTACGATGATGGGAGCGTTGGGCTGGCCGTAGAAAGCGTCGCGAACGTCGAGGTACAGAGGCTCGCCGTTTGCTCCAGGCTCCTTCGTGCGGTCGAGCACGGCGATGCGCTTCACGCTCTTGGGAACAGCGGCCAGCAGGTGCTTCACGCTGAACGGGCGATAAAGGTGAACGCTCACCATGCCATACTTCTTGCCGTTGGCATTAGCGTAGTCGATAGCCTCGCGAGCAGCCTCGCTGGCAGACCCCATCAGAATGATAACCTGCTCTGCGTCCTCAGCACCGTAGTAGCTAAAGAGTTCGTACTTGCGACCTGTACGCTCGCTAATGGCTGCCATGTATTTCTCGACGATAGCGGGAACTGCATCATAGTAGCGGTTGCAGCTCTCACGATGAGCGAAGAACGTCTCGGGGTTCTCGGCCATACCCTTTGCCTGAGGATGCTCAGGAGAGAGGGCACGGGCGCGGAACTCGCTAAGAGCTTTCTGATTGACAAGGTCGCGAACATCGTCGTCCTCCAAAAGCTCTACCTTTTGATACTCATGGGAAGTGCGGAAGCCGTCGAAGAAATTGATGAAGGGCACGCGAGCCTCGAGAGCAGCGAGGTGGGCGACGGCACTGAGGTCCATCACTTCCTGCACGCTGCCTTCTGCCAGCATGGCGAAGCCCGTCTGGCGGCAAGCCATCACGTCGCTATGGTCACCGAAGATGCACAGAGAGTGAGTGGCAAGTGTACGTGCCGATACGTGGAAGACGCTGGGCAGCAGTTCGCCTGCAATCTTGTACATATTGGGAATCATGAGCAGGAGGCCTTGGCTGGCAGTGAAGGTGCTTGTGAGTGCACCAGCCTGCAGCGAACCGTGTACGGCACCTGCGGCACCACCTTCGCTCTGCATTTCCTGAACCATTACTGTGTCGCCGAAGAGGTTCTTACGACCTTGAGCGGCCCACTCGTCGACATGCTCCGCCATAGGAGATGAGGGAGTGATAGGATAGATGGCAGCCACTTCGCTGAACATATAAGCCACATGTCCGGCACAGGTGTTACCATCCCAAGTCACAAATTTCTTTTCTTTTGCCATAGTGTTGTGTTATGTTTCTTTTACCTTATTATTTATCTAATTTGATTCCGCAAGATGGAGTTTTAATAAAGGAACCCATACATCCAGAGCGGAATCTCCTGCTCCAAACCTTCCTTGATGCCGGCGAGGGCATAGAGGACGTCGGTGTTCTTGCGCTTTGGCTGTTCCAGGCAGATGCGGAACCTCATGTTCTTGTCCACGATGAAGGTGCAGCTGCGGTCGCCTTTTTGCACCTGATGACGGCCCCAAAGAGCGTTCTGGAAGAAAGTCTCCATAATCATCTGCTCGTCGTTGAAGTCGGGCATCATGGCGTACATCAGGTTCGTGTTGTGAAGCAGGATGCTTGCGGGCTTCTTCGGGAAGTCCTCGCCTGGGCGATAGAGCATGTTGAGCAGGCGGGCATCGGTCAGGTACTTGATATAGTTCACTACCGTTGCTCGGCTTGTCTGCAGGTCTTGAGCAAGCTGACTGACGTTTGGAGCGCCATAGTCGCCAGTGGCAAGCAGGTAGAGCAACTTCTTTATCTTGGTCAGATACTTCAGGTCGATTTGCTTGATGAGCAGGATGTCCACCTCGATCATCATGTTGACGGCCTTCAGGAGGTTCTCGATGAAGCTTGCCTTCTCGAGGAAGAAGGGGTAATATCCATGATGAAGATAGTCGTTGAAGTAGTCGAGCGGATTGACTTGCTGCAGGACTTCCTCGGCGATGTGCTCGTGGCGGTTCTGAATTTCGCGAATGGTGTAAGGGCGGAAGTTAGTTCCTGCCCTGAGGTTCAGGTACTCGCGGAAGGAGAAGCCGCGCAGGTTGTAGCTTGCGCAGATGCCGTTCAGCTCAGGATTCTCCTCTTTCAGCCGCATCACGCTGGAGCCTGCAAAGACTACTTTCAGGTGTGGGCACCGGTCGTAGATGAGCCTAAGGTCGTGGCTCCAATCCGGGTACTTGAACACCTGGTCGATGAGCAATACCTTACCACCTGCCTGCATAAACTCTTGGGCAAACTGGAAGAGTGTCTTCCCCTGGAAGTAGAAGTTGTTCATGTTGATGTAGAGACATCTGCGGTCTCTCGGACCGAAGTTCTCTTTGGCATATTGGAGCAGGAAAGTTGTCCTTCCTACGCCGCGACTGCCTTTGATTCCGATGAGTCGCTTGTGCCAGTCAATTTCATCCATCAAGGCACGTCTGATGGGAGCTTGGGTGCGTTCCACCAGATACTGATGCATTCTATAGAAAGACTCGAACATAATATATAAATAGATATTTTGCGCTGCAAAGATACAAAAAACTTTGCAAATTGCAAAGTCTATATAGCAAAAAGTGCATTTTTTGCACTATTTCTTTGGAAATACGTCGATGTGACGCATTTGTGTCATGATAGCTGTTTGCCTTTTGAGCATGTAGGCAGAGGGTTCTTTGCTGCTGAATTTCAGTGGATTTGGCAGGGTTGCAGCGATGAGGGCGCAGTTCGGGCGTGTCAATGTGATGGCTCGCCGGCCGAAATGTTGCTGGGCTACTGCTTCGGCGCCATAGATGCCGTTGCCCATTTCGATGGAGTTGAGATAGACTTCCATGATGCGCTGTTTGCCCCAGATTAGTTCGATGAGGACTGTGAAATAAGCCTCCAGTCCCTTTCGTGCCCAGCTTGCATCGGGCCACAGGAAGACGTTCTTTGCCGTCTGCTGGCTGATGGTGCTGCCGCCGCGAAAGCGTTTGCCGGTGCGCCGCTCTTTGAGTGTCTTGTTGATTTCGATGAAGTCGAAGCCGTTGTGGTCGAGGAAGCGTTGGTCTTCGCTTGCCATTACGGCTACGGGCATGTAGATGCTCATGGAGTCGAGGGGCACCCAATGGTGTTTGAGGCGCAGTTTCTCGCCATGATGCACCTGCTGTGCGCAGCGGATGACCATAAGTGGCGTGACATAGACGGGGCACCACTTATAGATTAAAACAGCGAGGATTGTGCTCCCAAAGAACAGGAGCACAATCCATCGCATGAGTCGTTGAATCTTTCGAAGCATAGTCTATCCCTTCTTTCTCGAAGGAAGGGCAGTTGACTTTCTTACTGGAGAGTGCCTTCAGTTGCAGCGTTGATCATTGCCTCGCTGGCATAGAGATAAACCTCTACGCGGCGGCTTGCGTTGCGGTCTTCCTTACCGGCTGCGTCGTAGACGAGATAGGTGGGGTCTTCGCCGAAGCCGTGAGCCTTCTTAATCTGAGATGCTCTCACGCCGCAGGTGTTTGTCAGGTAGCTGCTGACGGCATTGGCGCGGTTTTGGCTGAGGGTGAGGTTTGTTGCGTCGCTGCCGTCGCTGCTTGCGAAGCCGTAGATGTCGACGTCGCAGTCAGTGTAGACGTTGAGCACGTTGTTAGCGAACTGACGCAGCGATTGCTGTGCGCTGGCCTGCAGGTCGCTCTTGCCAACCTTGAAGAGGATGCCGTTGTCGAACGTCACCTTTACGCCTTCCAGTCCGTTCTTGTCGGTGATTGTCTCGACCTGAGCGTTTGCTACGGCTTCTGCTGCAGCCTTTGCCTTGTCCATCTTCCTGCCGATGAGTACGCCTGCGGTTGTGCCGCCTGCTACGCCTACGCCAGCACCGATGGCTGCACCGAGCTTGGCGCCCTGGGAACCATTGATCAGTGCGCCGATTGCTGCGCCGAGGCCTGCGCCTACTGCGCCGCCGCCTGCGCCGCCAATGAGGCCGCCCTTGGCAGTATTGTTCATGTTACAGCCAGAGAGTACCAAGGCCATTGCCAAAGCACCCAGTAAAAGTTTCTTTGCTTTCATTTGAGTAAATTTTATAAGTTAATACTTTGTTGGGTTATCATTTCGTCCGTTTTCAGTTGCAAAGATAAACATTTTTCGTTAAACAGATGTGTAATCGGCTTTTTTTTTGTACTTTTGCAGCCAGAATTTAACGAGAGAGACCTTTTTCAAGGGCTTTCTTGTTGAACTATGCACACTGCGTTTGCAATCACGGCACGCTGTGTTTGCAAACATCACACGTGATGTTTACAATTATTACACGTTATATTTAAAATATTACACGTGATATTTGAAATCATCCCACGGTGTGTTTTCAGACCTGACACGATATAATAAAAACTGAATATGGCAAAAGAATTGGATTTCCTCACGAAACGCAGTGAGGACTACAGCAAATGGTACAACGAATTGGTGGTGAAGGCCGACCTGGCAGAACAGAGCGACGTGCGTGGCTGCATGGTCATCAAGCCTTACGGATACGCTATCTGGGAGAAGATGCAACGCACCCTCGACGACATGTTCAAGGAGACGGGGGTGCAGAACGCCTATTTCCCGCTGCTTATCCCCAAGAGTTTCCTCTCGAAGGAAGCGGAGCATGTGGAGGGTTTTGCAAAGGAGTGCGCCGTCGTGACGCACTATCGCCTCAAGACAAACGAGACGCACGATGGTGTGGTGGTCGACCCCGCAGCTCGTCTGGAGGAAGAACTCATCATCCGTCCTACTTCTGAAACCATTATTTGGAATACCTTCAAGAACTGGATTCAGTCCTATCGCGATCTGCCTTTGCTGGTCAACCAGTGGTGCAACGTCATGAGGTGGGAGATGCGAACTCGCCTCTTCCTTCGTACAAGCGAGTTCCTCTGGCAGGAGGGCCACACGGCCCACGCTACTCGCGAAGAGGCCGAAGCGCGCGCTCAGCAGATGCTCAAGGTCTATGCAAAGTTCGCAGAAGATTATATGGCAGTGCCCGTCGTGCAAGGTGTCAAGAGCGAGACGGAGCGCTTCGCTGGTGCCCTCGATACTTACACAATCGAGGCTATGATGCAAGACGGCAAGGCTCTGCAAAGCGGCACCAGTCACTTCCTTGGTCAGAACTTCGGCAAAGCCTTTGAGGTGCAGTTCCTCAACAAGGAGAACAAGCCCGAATATGCTTGGGCAACGTCGTGGGGCGTCAGCACTCGACTGATGGGTGCTCTCATCATGACACATAGCGACGATAACGGCCTTGTCCTTCCTCCGGCACTTGCTCCCATTCAGGTAGTTATCATACCTATTGGTGGCAAGCCCGAGCAAATGGCAGCAGTCGATGCGGCAGTCGCTCCAATCATTGACGAACTTAAGAAGAAAGGCATCAGTGTCAAGTACGACAACGCCGACAACAAGCGTCCGGGCTTCAAGTTTGCCGACTACGAACTGAAGGGTGTGCCTGTGCGTCTCGTGCTGGGTGCAAGAGATTTGGAGAACGGCACAGTCGAGGTGATGCGTCGCGACACGCTCGAGAAGGAGACGCGTCCTCTGGAAGGTATCGTTGCGTACGTCGAGAATCTGCTTGATGATATCCAGAAGAACATCTTCACAAAGGCTAAGACCTTCCGTGATGCACATATCTACGAGTGCGACAACTATGAGGAGTTCAAGGAACGCGTCAAGGACGGCGGTTTCTTCCTCTGTCATTGGGACGGCACAGCCGAGACGGAAGCCCGAATCAAGGAAGAGACGCAAGCCACAATCCGCTGCGTCCCCTTCGGCTTTGAGCAGACGCCAGGTGTGGATATGGTAACCGGTAAACCAAGCAAGGCGCGTGTCCTCATCGCAAGAAGTTACTAAAAGAACCCCTCTTCGTGGCGGATGGTTCGTGACCCTCTTTGCTGCGGAAGAGATTCCCGCGGCAATCGTCACCTATGTTGCCTTGCTGATGCTCCTCCAGATGGGGTTGGCACCGGCAATGGCAACGCTTTTTTCTGCTCTCCTCTTTGTTCCCTGGGTACTGAAGTCCTTCATGCGTGCATGGGTAAGAAGGGTGGGGAACTTCAAGCAGATGCTTCATCTCATCGAAGCTTTGCTCTTCGTGAGTCTTATCCTCTTAGCTTTTTCTTTCAGGCGAGGACCGTTTGCAGTGTTCTTCGCTCTGCTGCTTGTCAGCCTCCTTTGCGCATGGCACGAACTGGCGGCTCGCATGTACTATGAGCGCATGCTGCGACCTGTCTTCCAACGTCTGCTGACTGCTCCCAAACTGGCATGTTCCCAGGTTTCAGTCATCTTTACTTACGGCGCCCTCATCTTCCTGGTCGGAACGCTGCAAGTATATTTCAGGCAGATGATTCGATACTCGTGGGCGATGGGTTGCTACGTGGCAGCAGGACTGTTCCTGCTCTTCGCTTTCCATCACCTCATCTGGTTGAGGAGCCCACGCGTCGGCGACAGTGGAGCGAAGCATAGTGTCGGAGAATCCGTAAAAGCGGAGTTGCGCATCATAGATCGTATCCGTCATCAAGACCATTGGTGGCAACCTGTACTCATCCTGCTCCTGTTGCTCTTGCCGCAAGGACTCATGTTCCACGCGCGCGTATTATATTTATATATGTCGCGCGCGCAAGGCGGACTGCAATGCACTATGCAGGAGATTGGTTTCGCCCAGGGCACTGTAGGCGTCATTGCCTTCAGCATCGGACTCTTCCTCGGACGTAGGTTCATCAGGCACTACAGCCTTGAACGCCTCTTCTGGCCGATGGCATTGAGCATCGTGCTCTCTCCCTTCGTCTATCTGGGCATGACCTTCTGGCCGCCTCATTCCTTATGGCAACTCTGCCTCTGCACCATGTCCGCCCAGTTCCTGTTCGGTTTGGGGCTCAGCGTTTGCCGTCTCCCCATCAGCACCATATCGGGTGCTCGCTACCGCAACACCATCAACATGCTGCAGATACCGCTTGTCTCTGCCGCCATGCTTGTGCCCATGGCAATGAGTGGCTGGTTGGTAGAGCAGCTGGGCTTCGATGCCTTCTTCTTCATGAATGCTCTCTCTGCCCCGTTCAGCCTGTTGGGCATCTTCCTCCTAAAGCGTAGGGAAATTCCTCACACACTTTAGGGAAATACATCCTTCTTCCCTCAGATTATTGCCGTACCTTTGCCATTGCAATAAGGAAGCAATGGCGACTACGGGCTTCGGCTCAGCGAAGATTAAGCAAGCTTACCTCCGCGTTCACCTTGCACCGTAGTTGCAACAAAAACCAGATTGTTGAACACTCTTAAAAAGCAAAGGTTATGAAAAAGATGATTTACTTCGCCGCATTTGCCATCATGATGGCTATGGGCAACATGAATGCATACGCAAAGGTTGGTGCTAAGCACAATGAGTATCATATGAACGAGAGAGGCATCGTAGTGGCTCATCATGGAGACCATGGCATGCCCGCCGTTCACAAGATGTCAAAGCACGAACGTCGTATGATTGAGGAGCGTCGTCGTATGGAAGAGCGCAGAAGAATGGAGGAGGCACGCCGCATTGAAGAGATGCGTCGCATGGAAGCCCGCCGCCGTCACATGGCTCACCATCATAACGTCGTAGTTGTAAATAACAATGTCGTTGCTGGTGCGGCAGCTGGTGCAGCGGTAGCAGCACTCATCGGAGTCCTCATGAGCCAATAGACAGAAACAGACAGTCAAAACAAAAAGAGGCAGACGAATCAAATCGTCTGCCTCTTTGCTTATGCTATAGCCATAAACTAAATTGTAAATAGCATATGGCTAAATAGTAAATGGTGTTACCATTCCTCGTTCCAAACATTGACGTCCTTGTTTTCCTTAGTTAGGATTTGACCTGGATTGTCGATTTCTTCATCACCGCCGCCGATGGGCAGTGACTCTGCCATCATTTGAAGAGTGCCAAGCTCAACAATAATGCTCTCTGGTTGATTATATGTCTTTTTCATTAGAACAAAACTTTTTTACCGTTAATAATGTTAATGCCTTTCTGTACCTTATTGATGCGCTGACCAGCGAGGTTGTAGATAGCACCGTTAAGGTTATCGTTAACGTTAAGGTCGCTTATGCCTGTAGCATCATCGTCGAAGCCATAGAACTCCTTAATACCTGCAGTAACAGCGAGGTATGCCTTGCGGGCAGGAATTGTGATGCCTGACTGGACTTTGTAGAAGCCTACACCAGATGTCTTGTTTGCTAGGCAATACTGTGTGCCATCGGAAACAATAGCTTCATCAGAATAAGTCAGGTCATTGGCCACGCTCAGAGTTATGCTGACACTTGTGTTGTTATAGTAGTAGTTGCCTTCTGCTGCCTTGACAACAAATGCGTTGTCGGCAGGAACTTCTGTAACTTCTTCCAAGTGAAGCGAAGTGCCATTGTTCTGTCCTGCATATACTGTAACGCCTTCAGGAAGTGATGCGATGTTGACAGTCGGCACGAAGGAAGCATAGCCATGCTCGCCTACACTCAGCTGATAAACCTTAGGCTTGTTGAAGTCAATTGTAGGATATGTGTCAGTGTCACCAAGGGACTGATAGAATGCGATTTCACTTTGGTCACCATTCAACAGATAGCAGAGCTCGCCGGAAGCGAGAGTTGCATCAGCGGCTTCTGTAATCTGTCCATTGTCGTGATTCTCTGTTGAGTTGTCAGTTCCACTTCCTTCGGTATAATAACAATTGGTAAAGTAGCATCCATTATTGCGGCCGAAAGCTTTGGAAGTGTTTTCACCATTCTTAATTGTTCCGCTGTTGTAGCAGTTGCGGACATTAGACCAACCTCCGCCGAGCCAACCAGACATGGCACCGCCTTCGCGGTTAGATGTAACATCGCCTGTGTTATAGCAATTAAGTAAAATAATAGACGCACTACCATTTTGGTTAACGCCAATGATGCCTGCGCCGTTGGCTCCTTTAGCTGTGATGGTAGCCTCGTTACCGCAATACCAGATATCTGTCTTCTGGGCATTGCTGCTGCCTCCGTTTGTACCTCCAGCGATACCGCCTACATAATCATTTCCTATGACTGTTCCCTTGACGATGACTTTCTCAATGAGCACACCGTCTGTTATGACACCGAAGAGGCCTTGGTAGTTGTAACCAGGATTGTTGATGTTAAGTGTAACAGAGTGTCCCTGACCATTGAAGTGGCCAGTGTAGGGATGATCTGTAGAGCCAATGGGAGTATATCCATACTGATTTTCTGATGCCATAGTTATGTCTGCAGTCAATTCGGCATTCACAGTTGTTGCTCCCGCATTGACTATATTAGAGAAGTCTCTTAGCTGTTCCATATTAGCTATTTGAATCTTGTCATTAACCAAACCGTAATTATAATAGTTAGGTGTATGGTCAGAACCATAGAATACTCTCTGGCTTGTGTTGAATGGGAGAGGAGTTGCGTCTGTACCAAGAGTTTGGTACCAATCTGCGCCACCACTCTGGTTTCCGTTCAGTTTGTAGCAGAGCTCGCCTGAAACAAGTTTTGCATCGTTTGAAGCAACCTTGTGGCAGTTTGTGACAGTAGGATTGTTGCGGGAGAAGTCACCGCTGTTACCGTTCTGCGTATATTCAACGGGAGCAACGAGACAGTTGATATACTTGTTGTTGTTGCCACTGCCAGCCCAGCCAACGAGACCACCATTACCTTCGGCAGTGCCGGCATTGATAGAACCAAGAAACGCACAGTTCTTGAGCGTCACCTGAGCTTCCATGTTGGCAAAGAGGCCGCCACAGGTAGCATCACCATTTGAGCCTGTATAGCTGACGGCTGTCCTTACAACGACATTCTCAATAAGTGTTCCATCGTTATCAGAACGACCGCCGAGACCGCCTACACAATTGTTGCCGGCAGAGGTTGCGCTACCTTCCACAACAAGGTTTCTGATGGTTGCTGAATTGATGTATGCGAAGAGACCTGTGCGGTCTGTTGTGCCGTTGTTTACGATATCAATGGTAATGGTATGTCCCTGACCATCAAAAGTTCCACAATATGCTAATGACTGGCTTGTGCCAATGAAGCCTTGCTTGTATGAGGTGTAGTCGATGTTTGCTGTCAGTTTTGCTTTGGCTTTTGCATTAACCTCTTTCACATAATCAGCGAACCAGTGTAAGTCGTTGGCTGTACCGATTGTATAGTAACCCTCGCCATCGGGTGTGAGATATGCCTCGTGTAAAGAATTACAAACAGTGCAATATCCATCAGCAAAATTGTGTGATGGCATTGATGATGGGTCGTTACTATAACCGGATGCTGACGATCCGTCACAATTAGAACTATTTGCATAGACTTGGCTATGTGTAGAGAATGGTAAAGGAATATTATCAACTGTACCTGTTAGATTTTGGAACCATTTGATATCGGTTTGTTTGCTATTCAGTTTGAAGCAAAGTTCACCCGAAGCAGCAGTAGTAGATGCTAAGCGAGTTCCTTGGTCACCTTGCTCTGTAAGATTATAGCAGTTGATGGCAAGAACACTTCCGCTGTTGCGATAAAGCTCTGCATTGCCTTCAAGGGCAGTAGTTATCGTTCCACTATTCCAGCAATTAGTGAAAGTGGTTCGATCCTGAGTCCATCCTGCAAATGCAGCGCATTGTCCACCCTGACCAGTTATGGTACCAGTGTTGGCGCAATTTGTGGCTGTAATCTTTGTCCTGTCTGTTGCACATCCAATGAGACCAGCAGCATTGGCATCAGTGTCGCCAGTGGAGGTTATATTTGCCTTATTAATGACATTAGTAAGGGTTACTTCGCCACCATCACGAGCGAAACCGGCAATGCCACCGACTTTAGCGACACCTGTGAATGAACTATTCGCACCGATTATAAGATTGTGAATGTTTGCACCATTGGCAACATAAGTGAAAAGTCCGACCCGTCCGTATGCACATGTGGCAACAGCATAGTCGATGGTGTGATTGTTACCGTCAAATTCACCTTTGAACTTGAATTTATCAGATGCCATGCATACAAAGTTTCCATCGAAAGTAAGATCTGTAGTAAGGCGAGCCTTTGCGGTATTTGTGTTTCCTGATGCGATGTATGCAGCAAAATACCAATAGTCGTTCAAATTTGAGATGAGAAAGTAGTCTCCCTCCTTTGAAGGCTCGGTCAGTTTCTCTGCCTTAATTTTCTTTGTGCTGGTGTTAAAGCTGACCAGATACATGCCTTCTTCGGCAACACGGAACTGTTTATCACCATCATTTGTAGTAGAAAAGTCCTGCCAGTTAGAGGTAAGAGTTTGACCTTCAGAAGTAGCCCAAATGCCGTTGTTATCAAATTCGTCAGCTCCATTGGGTATTTTGAAGGTATCGCCTTCGCCAGCCGTCAACCTGACAGCTGCAACCCAAGTATCGGTTCCTGTTTGCGTGGCGCGTACTGTACTTCTTTGCCACTCGCCAGTGTTCCATCCACATTCGGTGGCACTGCCAACGAGATAATACTCATCTGCCCAGCCAGGCAGTACTGCTGCGGCGAGCAATAGCGTGATTAATAGTTTTTTCATTCTTGTTTTGATATTTAATGGATAAAATTATACTTGTTTTGTTCGCTTATGTGCATATTTCGTTACAAAATTACACATTATTTATAAATAAAGGTATCATATCTTGCTAAAAAAGCATATATGTGTGACCGGTTGGGTAAAATAATATGATTACGGCCAGCGCTCCTGCAAAATATGGCAAAGACGATGTGTTATGTTACTGGTTCCTGCTGGGGAGGTTGCAAAACTCTGCAGGCGTGTTTCGTTGATTGGTCATGAATGTTCAATTGAATCATCATGATGATTCAACGAACGCACTGTGCGATGACATGAATCAGACCCTGTGCTGATTGGCATTTCGGCATGGAAAAAATAAAAACGCCAGACTTCGTCCGACAAATGACTGTGTCGGGTGAAGTCTGGTGCGGTATGTTATATATATTAATGCAGTATATTATATATATAATAATGTATAGGAGGCTTGCTATTTCAGGCGGGCGAGTGTCTCCTTGATGCGGCGCATGGCTTCTGTGATGTTCTCGTCGCTGGTGGCATAGCTCATGCGGAAGCACTCGGGGGAACCAAAGGCGTCGCCGCCTACAGTTGCCACGTGTCCCACTTCCAGCAGGTACATGGCGAGGTCGGTGCTGCTGTTGATGACTCTGTCGCCGTCCTTCTTGCCAAAGAAGCTGCTGCACTTCGGGAAGAGATAGAAGGCTCCCTGAGGATCGTTGACCTCGAGGCCAGGTATCTCTTTTGCGAGGCGAACGATGAGATTCTTGCGTCTTTCGAAAGCCTGACGCATGTCCTCGACACATTGCTGCGGGCCGGCAAAGGCGGCTTCTGCTGCCTTCTGACTGACGGAGCAAGGTCCGCTGGTGTATTGTCCCTGCAGCTTGTTGCAACCCTTCACTATCCACTCGGGCGCTGCGATGAAGCCGATGCGCCATCCTGTCATGGCGTAGGCCTTGCTAACGCCATTGATGACGACCACTCTCTCCTTGATTTCGGGGAACTGAGCCATGCTGGCATGTTCGCCAACGTAGTTGATGTGCTCGTAGATTTCGTCGGCAATGACGATGACCTCCTCGTGACGAAGCAGCACGTCCTTCAGCGCCTCGAGTTCCTTCTTGCTATAGACCGAGCCGGTCGGGTTGCTGGGAGAGCAAAGGATGAGTGCCTTTGTCTTTGGCGTGATAGCGGCTTCGAGCTGTTCAGGCGTAATCTTGAAGTCCTGCTCTATGGTTGCCTCGATGAAGACGGGCGTGCCCTCGGCCAAGAGCACCATCTGCGGATAGCTGACCCAATAAGGTGCGGGAATGATGACTTCGTCTCCTGCGTTGACAATCGCCATGATGGTGTTGCAGACACTCTGCTTGGCACCATTGCTGCAAAGGATTTGCGACGGAGCGTACTCCAAGCCGTTCTCGTTCTTCAGCTTGTTGACGATAGCCTTCTTCAGCTCGGGATAACCCGGAACAGGGCTGTAGCGGCTGTAGTTTTCCTCAACAGCCTTGATGGCTGCCGCCTTGATGTGGTCGGGCGTATTGAAGTCGGGTTCGCCTACACTCATGTTGATGACGTCCACGCCTTGCGCCTTGAGTTCGCTGCTTCGCTGGCTCATGGCAAGCGTTGCACTGGGTGAGAGACGGTTCAGCCTCTCGGAAAGATTCGTTTTCATGTTGTTATATTTATTTCGTTATGACGTTATTTCGTTATTTCGACTGCTTCGCCGAGACAAGGGCGGTAGCAAATTCTTCATTGACTTCGTCGAGCTAAAGCTTCTTCACTCTTCACTTTTCATTTCTTAGAGTTTGTGCCCCATTCGCGTGCGCTTTGTCTCGAGGTAGCGTCGGTTGTATTCGTTGGGTTCGACCACAATGGGGACGTTCTCGACGATGGTGAGGCCGTAGCTTTCCAGGCCGACGCGTTTCACGGGATTGTTGGTGATGAGACGAATCTTGCCGACGCCCATCTCACGGAGTATCTGAGCACCGACGCCGTATTCGCGTTCGTCGGGACGGAAGCCGAGGTGTATGTTGGCATCCACCGTGTCGTCGCCCTGCTCCTGCAGCTTGTAGGCAGCAATCTTGTTCATGAGTCCGATGCCGCGACCCTCCTGGCTGAGATAGACGATGAGGCCTTTGCCTTCCTTCTCAATCATGCGCATCGACTTGTGGAGCTGCTCGCCGCAATCGCAACGCTGACTGCCGAAGATGTCGCCCGTCATGCAGCTGGAGTGCATGCGGACCAGCACTGGCTCGTCCTCAGTCCATGTGCCTTTGTAGAGGACCACGTGCTCCAAGCCGTTGCTCTTCTGGCGGAAAGGAATGATGTGGAAGTGCCCGTCGGCCGTCGGCATATCGGCTTCCACGCCACGCTCCACGAGAGATTCCTGGCGGAGGCGATAGGCGATGAGGTCGCGGATGCTGATAATCTTGAGACCATGCTCGCGAGCAACCTCCTTGAGCTGCGGCATGCGCGCCATCGTGCCGTCCTCGTTGAGGATTTCTATCAAGGCAGCTGCCGGCTGTAGGCCAGAGAGACGGGCGAGGTCGACTGCCGCTTCCGTGTGACCTGCCCTGCGGAGAACGCCTTTGTCCTGTGCATAGAGAGGATTGATGTGCCCTGGCCGTCCGAAGTCAGACGGTTTGCGATTGGGGTCGGCAAGCGCGCGGATGGTGGCCGCCCTGTCGTGTGTGCTGACACCTGTTGTGCAACCTTCCAGCAGGTCCACTGTCACGGTAAACGGTGTGCCGAGCATACTTGTGTTGTCTTCCACCTGATGGTCCAACTCGAGCTCAGCTGCACGGCTCATCGTGATAGGCGCACAGAGCACGCCTCGGCCGTTGCGCAGCATGAAGTTGACCTTTTCGGGCGTAATCATCTCGGCAGCCGTGATGAAGTCACCTTCGTTCTCGCGGTCCTCATCATCAACGACGATGACAAACTTCCCTTGCCGGAAGTCCTCGAGACCCGCTTCGATGGAGCTTAGATTTAATTCATAATCCATAATTCATAATTCATAGTTGACCTCTTCCATACCTTCACGAGGGAAGGCATCCTGTTTCTCTCCCTCAGGGGAGTTAGAGAGGGGTCTTTTTAAATATTCTTGCGGTTATCAGATTGTTGAGTCGTTCTATGTTTCTCAGGTCGAGTCGCAGCCTGAGTCGGTAGCGCCAGATGCGCATGTAGACGAGTAGCCCCAGGGGGAAGAGTATGCCGAAAATCATGTTCAGGCGTTTGCTGTCGAACGGTCTGGTGTGTGCGCTCGGGTTGATTACCGGGTATTCGTTGACGTACATGAGCAGCACGTTGTCGCGCGTGTTGTGCAGTTCTTCCACGAGTTCCTCGAGTCGTTCGCTCAGTTCGGCAGCGTGCTTGTCCTGTCCGGGGTTGAAGAAGATGTCGAAGTAGTTGGGAATTCGGCGCAGATGCATCGTCTTTCGGCATTCCACGCAATAGAGCGAGAGTTCGGTCAGGCGGTCGGGTAGGGTGGCGTAGTCAGGGTCGTTGATGATTACTTCCTTCCTGTCGAGCTTGCGACTCGAGCGAAGGCCGAGCAGCTTCATGAAGAAGTTTTTGTAGCCCTCGATATTGAAGACTACGCTGTCGCGGTTTGCTTTGTGAGTGAGGAAGATGCCCGTGGCGAGCAGCACTGCCGAGCTGAGCCAGGCGCCGCTTTCTATCGTCCAGACACTCACTTTTGCATTGTTCTCGCCTGCTTGGTTGACGATGTAGTAGAAGATGAATATGATGACGCTGACCACGACTGGGACGCCGAGTCCGCCTTTTCGGATGATGGCTCCGAGCGGTGCTCCGACGAAGAAGAACAGCAGGCAGGCCAGGCTGAGGGTGAACTTCTTGTACCACTCGATGCGGTGCTTGCGGATGTTCAGGTTGCGGTCTCCGGTCTCGAGTGCTCGGAACTCACATTCGGCCTGCATTGTCTCAGCCTTGCTTCTTGCGTTTCGCCAGGCTTTGATGCGTTGGTCGTCGCGCATGGCGATGTAGAGCGAGTCGAAGGGCGGCATATCCTGCGCCTGTGCTACGACGGCGAGCGAGTCCTTCGTGCCCTCGGGCAGGCTCTTCTTCATGTACCATCGCAGCATGTTATCATACACCATGTGGCGTGCGCTGTCAGCCTTGTGCCGGAGGGAATCCACGCTGTGGCTGATTTCGCCGAGGTTCTTGGTCTGCGCGTTGTGCGAGAATAGGTCGGCGTCCATCAGGTTGAAGTTGCCGTCGAAGGGGATGATGTCCTCTTCCATGACGAACGACTCTCGCATGTATGGCACGTTTGCCCTGAGCATGGAGCTTTGCTGGGCGTCCATGTTGCGGAATCGCTCGCCTCCCCATAGCGAGAGTTTGAGGTGCATCTTGTCGGCGGTGCTTTGCAATCTGGCACTGTCGGCCAGCACGATTTGCGTGTCGTTGTAGCCGCCGGTGTTGGTGTAGATCATCACGCCGTAGAGCATTCCCGTCTCTCGGTCCTTGTGCTCGACGTAGAGATTGTAGCCTGGGATTTCGCTGTAGAAGATTCCTTCTGGTATTTCCAGCTCGGGGCTCTTCTGCTTCATGCTCCATGCGAGTCGCGACAGTTCTCGTGTGGCATACGGGCTCACCCTGTTCTGGAAGACGAAGCTGGCGCCGCTGATGAGCGCTGCGACGAAGATGAGCGGTGCGAGGATGCGGACGAGTGGGATGCCGGCCGACTTCATGCTGAGCAACTCGAAGTGCTCGCCCAGGTTGCCGAACGAGATGAGACTGGCCAGCAGGACTGCCAGGGGCATCGACCTGGGGATGACCATCAGGCTGCTATACCAGAAGAACTTGGCCAGCAGGTCTATCGTGAGGCCCTTGCCGATGAGGTTGTTCATCCACATCCACAGGAATTGCAGCACGAAGATGAAAAGGCAAATGAAGAACGTTCCTGCAAAAAGCAGCAGGAACTCCTTGATGATGTAGATGTCAAGTTTCTTGATAATCTTCATTTCCGTGTGCGCACTTCGGTGCGCAAAGGTACGAAAAATTTTGCTTCCGGCAAGACAAAGTGATGTTAATTAACCTTATATTTGCATACACTGGCAGCGTGCTCGCAAAACACGGCACGTTATGTCCGCAAACATCACGTGTTATGTTTGCAATTATCACGTGTAATATTTCAAATATCACGTGTTAAAATTGCAATTATCCCACGTTATGTTTTTCGGCGTCGCACGCTACGATTTCTTCGCCGCTGGCAAAACTTCACGTCAGGGTACAAAAAAAAGGCACATCGCTGTGCCTTTTTTGATTAATCTCTACAACCGAGCTTGTTGTTGCTTCGCTTGATGGAAATCTTGACTTCGTCGAGAATCTCCTGTTGCTTCGCTCGATGGAAATCTTGACTTCGTCGAGATTTAGAGCTTGTTGTTACTGCCAAGCACTTCCACAATCTTGTGGATGTACATCTTCTTCATGTTCTCGCGAGCGGGCTTCAAGTACTGGCGAGGATCGAAATCACCCGGCTTCTCGTCGAAGTGCTTGCGGATGGCAGCGGTCATGGCAAGGCGGCTGTCGCTGTCGATGTTGATCTTGCAGACTGCACTCTTGCTTGCCTCGCGAAGTTGCTCTTCGGGAATGCCTACTGCGTCGGGCAGCTTGCCGCCGTGAGCATTGATGGTGTCCACCTCGTCCTGAGGAACGGAGCTTGAGCCGTGCAGCACGATGGGGAATCCAGGCAGACGCTTCTCAATCTCGTGGAGAATGTCGAATGCCAATGGAGGAGGCACGAGCTTGCCTGTCTTCGGGTCGCGTGTGCACTGCTCGGGAGTGAACTTGTATGCACCGTGGCTTGTGCCGATAGAGATAGCCAGGCTGTCGCAACCGCTGCGGGTGATGAAATCAACAACTTCCTCGGGCTTTGTGTAGTGAGACACTTCGCTTGCAACTTCGTCCTCGACGCCTGCCAGTACACCCAGCTCTGCCTCTACGGTAACGTCGTGTGCGTGAGCATACTCTACCACCTGCTTGGTGATGCGGATGTTCTCCTCGTAGGGGAGAGAGCTTCCGTCGAACATCACGCTGGAGAAACCATTGTCGATGCAGTCCTTGCAAAGCTCGAAGCTGTCGCCGTGGTCGAGGTGGAGAACAATCTGAGGCTTCTCACAACCGAGTTCCTTAGCGTACTCGACTGCACCCTGTGCCATGTAGCGCAGGATAGTGCCGTTAGCGTAGTTGCGTGCGCCTTTGCTGACCTGCATGATGACAGGAGACTTTGTCTCTACTGCAGCCTGCACGATAGCTTGCATCTGCTCGAGTGTGTTGAAGTTGAATGCGGGGATGGCATAGCCGCCAGCCACTGCCTTAGCGAACATCTCGCGAGTGTTCACCAGACCGAGTTCTTTGTAACTTGTCATGATAATTTACAATTTAACTATTTACTATTTACAAATTGTTTGTTTTTGCGGGTGCAAAGGTACAAAATAATGTTCAAAGTATAAAGTTTAGAGCCTAAAGTTTTGCTCTTTGCTGCACTTTTGCAATGTCTGCTTTGCAAGCCTAGGCCCTTCTTCCCTCTCACATCTTCGTGGATGCTTTGGCACCACGGCGCGCTTTTATGCGCGGAGCCCTCTTACATCTTCCGTCTTCCCCCTTACTTCATCTCCTTCACGATGTACGTCACCGTAGGCAAGTGGTCGCTGTAGCCGTTGAGCCATACGCCGCCGCTGGTCGTACGCTTCGGCGTGCCCTTGTACTTGCCGTCCTGCTGGATGAGGTAGTCGCGCTTGAAGATATGGTAGTTGTAGAGCGTCAGCTCCTTATATTCCTTTGTATCCTTCAGGTCGAGCATGTTGCGCGAGCAGACGATTTGGTCGAAGAGGTTCCATCCGCCCTGATACGACAGCGTGCCCTGTCCCTTTTTTCTGAGGATGTCCCACCACGGATTATAGAAGTCTCCCTCTTCCACATCTTTCATCTTGCGTCGTGCACCAAGGTACTTGGCCATCGACGTGTTGTCCGGGTCGTCATTCATATCGCCCATCACCATGATGTGCTGTGAGGGGTCGGCCATCCGGATGCTGTCTGTCAGCGCTCGTACCTGCTTGCCGCCCCAGTCGCGGAAGATACCTTCAGCACCTCGGCTCGGCCAGTGACAGACCACGACGGTCAGGTTGTCGCCAGCCAACTTGCCCTGCACGCAGAGGAACGGTCGGGTGGCATGCGACGTATCGCCGTTCTCATATTCATATAATTTATGGAAAGCCTTTGTCACTTGGAAAGCCTTAGGGTTGTAAAGGAGTGCGCAGTCCACACCTCTCTTGTCCGGTCCCTCGAAATGTATGTACTTGTAACCGCGCTGTTGCATGTTGGGCTGAGCGATAAGGTCGTCGAGCGCCTTGTCGTTCTCCACCTCGCTCACTCCGATAATGCTCGCTCCGTATGGCAACTTGTCCGTGCCCAAGTCACAAAGCGCACGGGCCATATTGGCAAGCTTGTTCGTGTACTTGTTCTCGTCCCAATGATACGAACCGTCGGGCAGGAAATCATAGTCGTTCTTTCCTGCATCGTGGCAAGTGTCGAAGAGGTTCTCCAAATTGTAGAAAGCAACGGCATGAACCATGAGCTTGCGGTTCTGCGCGCTGGTGTAGGCAGCGGACAAGAGTAGTGCTGCAACAATGGCAATGGATGTATGTTTCATGTTTTTTTGTGTTTTATCGAGTCAGCTTTCATTACTTCTCATTGCAAAGTTAATGCTTTTTTGTGTAGAAAATGCAATTAACAAAAAAAATATGACCTTACTTGCCGCAGATAGCATAATTTTTTATAAGTTTGTGCCATAATAAACAAATTATAACACAAAATATACATGAAAATGAAACATCTGCTAATGGCGCTGACCCTTGTGGCGGCACCTCAAGTTCATGCACAGCCAGAAACGGCTGGCCTGGACACGCTGAGCACTGTGGAGCAAGAGTTGCAAACGGACGACAGCAACTTCACCTTTACCGAGTCGCAGCTCGGCGAGAACGACGACATGACGTCCGACGTCATTCGAATCAATTCCGCTACCAACGTCTATACAAGTCAGATTGGATGGACGTGGAGCGGCATCTGGTTCAAGTACCGTGCACTCGACAATGCCTACAACGACATCTACATGAATGGCGTGCAAGTCAACAATCCCGAGAACGGTAGATTCTCTTATTCAACAATCGGCGGCATGAATGACGCTGTCCGTAATAAAGACGATGTAAGTCCGTTCGAGACAAACAACTATTCGTTCAGCGGGTTGGGTGGAAGCAGCAACTACAACCTCAGAGCCAGCCAGATGCCGGCAGGGCATAAGGTGACTCTTTCGGGCGCCAACCGCAACTACACCCTGCGCGGCATGTACAGCTACGGCACTGGCCTGAGCAAGGAAGGCTGGGCTTTCTTCGGAACAGTCGGCTATCGTTGGGCAAACATGCAGACGGCTGCCGTAAAGGGAACCTTCTACAACAGCCTCTCCTTCTTTATGGCTGTGCAGAAGATCATCAACGAGAAGCATTCGCTGAATCTCGCCGCTTGGGGCAACCCCACGGAAAGGGCTACGGCAGGTGCAAGCACAGACGAAGCAAACTGGCTCGCCAACGACTATCTCTACAATCCCTACTGGGGATATCAGGACGGCAAGAAGCGCGCGAGCCGCATTGTCAACAACTTCGAACCTAGCTTCCTCCTCACTTGGGACTATAACCTCAAGGAAGGCATGAAGCTCACCACCAGCGCTTTCTTGAAGTTCGCCGAGTATAAGAGCACCAAGCTTAATTATAGCGGCACCAATCCTCATCCCGACTACTGGAAGCGCTTCCCCTCTTACTATTATTATGTGTGGGACGACGACCCCAATAAAGAGCGCAGCTACGACGTTGATGCATTCTGGTCGAACTATAACTATTGGAAAGACGAGAGCTACAGACAGATTAACTTCGATGAGCTCTACTTTGCCAATACGCAACTGAACAAGACTGGCGCTGATGCCATCTATTGGATAGAAGCACGCCACAACAATCATTTGATGACCAACTTGGCAAGCACTTACGAGTGGAACATCAAACCCGGCGCAAAGTTCAGTGCAGGTGTCCAGTTGCTCAGCAACCGCGGCTCGCACTATAAGACTATCGACGACCTCCTGGGCGGTCAGTACTTCCACAACACAAATACCTATCTTGTCGGCGACTATCAGGCGACTTCTACTGAGGCGATGTACGATGTGAATCATGGCTATCAGAGACTCATCGAGGGTGACCGCTATGGTTACGACTACGACATATGGAATCAGGACGTCAAGTTGTGGACAGGTTTCAGCATGGATCGCGACATCGTCCACAGCTTCATCACCGGTAAGATTGGCGGAAGAAGAATGTGGCGCGAAGGTTTCATGCGCAACGGCCTCTTCCAGGATAACAGCTATGGTAAGAGCGAGAAGGCTCATTTCCTTGACGGCGGCTTGAAGATGGGAACGACAATCAACCTCGGCCGGGGGCATGCAATCAGTGCCGGCCTTGGTTATGAATACAAGGCTCCAGGGGCATCTGTTGCTTTCATGTGTCCCGAGATGAACAACGACTTTGTTCAAGACCTCGAGAACGAGAAGGTGCTTAGTGCTGAACTGGGTTATGCCATCAGCAACAAATGGTTCCGCCTGAACGTGAGCGGCTACTATTATCATATCAACGACGCTAACGAGTGGCAGCAGTTCTATAACGACGACAGCAATAGCTTCTCGTATAATAGCCTGACGGGAGTCAAGAAGGAATACTACGGCGTCGAGCTCGGCTTGAAGTTCAGGATAACCAGCAGCCTCGACCTCCTTGCTTTGGGTACCTATAGCGAAGCCAAATATATTGATGACACGCAAGTCTATTGGATGAGCAGCACAACTGGCGAAATTAATCAGGAACTTTGCCACAACAAGGGAATGCGCCAAAGCGGCACGCCTCTGGCAGCTGCCAGCCTCGGCCTGAACTACCGCATCAAGCGTTGGTACCTCAACCTGACTGGTAACTATTACGACCGCATTTATCTCTCTTACAGCACGAACATGCGTTATGAAAGGAACCTGAAGAATGCCGGACGCTATCATGGAGGCGAATACGATGTTCCTGCTCAGGCAAAAGGCAACGGAGGCTTTATGCTGGACGCAAGTATCGGTCGCCAGTTCAATGTGGCACATCATCCGCTTAGCGTCAACCTTCAGCTTTGCAACCTGACCAATCGCCGCAAGATTACCACAGGCGGTTACGAACAGAGCCGTAGTAACTACAGCGTTACAGAAACCGAAACAGGAAGCGCTGATCCTGTTACTATGCGTACTTACAACTTCGAGAAGAATGCCAAGAAGTTCTATGCTCTCGGCTTCAACTTCCTGCTCAACCTAAATTACAGGTTCTAATTGGGAGACACAAAACGACAATTGTTCAAGGCAAAGATTCTTATACATTATATATTATATATTTGAAAGCAATGAAAAAACAAACATTCATCATAGCTCTTCTGGCAGGAGCGTTCGCTGTGACTTCTTGTCAGGACAGGGACTGGGAGGTTCCCGAGAGCCTCTCCACGCAGCCACCATACGGCAACAACAGTCTGGTGGCAGGCACCACAACGACTATTGCAGAGTTGCAGAATAGGTACGCAACAACCATAAAGAATAGTAGTTATGAGCTCATCACCGATGACTTGTGGCTGCGTTGTGTCGTGACTGGCAACGATACTGGTGACAATATCTACAAGCAGATTTCTGTTCAAGACGAGACTGCAGGCATCATCATTGGCATCAACGCTTCCGACCAGGGAGCTCTCATGCCCGTCGGTCAGAAGCTCCTCATCAACCTTAAGAACCTCTGCATAGGCGGATATGGAGAGATGGCGCAGCTTGGCACAAAATACTACAACAGCAATTACAGCGAATACCAGATAGGACGTATGGAGGTACCTTTCTGGCAAGAACACGTCCGACTCATCATGGATGGCACACCTGAGGCACAGGCCTTCGCTTCAATCAAGGTGGACACCATCGACTTCGATGCCAGCAAGACGATGGCCCAGCAGTGCGGCAGGGTGGTGCGCCTGAGTGGCGTGACCATCAGCAGAGACGGAACTCCTACCGTTGCACCAGACGATGGCTCGGTGAGTCTTGTCAGCAACTGCGTGAACCGTACCATCTCCGGAGGCAATGCAGGCAGCAAGTGCGTGCTTCGTACCAGCACGTATGCCGCCTTCAAGGGTGTGACGATTCCCACCACGCCGGTGGACATCTATGGCATCGCCACATACTATCGCGGGACATGGCAGATTCTTGCCCGTACGCAAACTGATTTGACTTGGACAAAATAAAGAAAACAAACAATAACACACATATCATTATGAAAAAGACTTTCAAAACATTCGCACTCGTGTTGCTGACTGCTTTTGCTTTCAGCAGCTGTGTTGACGTACCGGCTCCTTACAATCTGCCAGACAAGACTAGCAATACAGATGGAGACGGCGGTGGCTCTTCGTCCAGCGAGGGCACTCCTATCACATGTGCACAGGCTGTCGAGCTTACAAACGCATTGGCAGATGGCGCAACATCTTCTGAGACTTATACCATCACTGGTTACATCACCGAAGTTGTTGGCGATGTTAGCCGCAATCAGCAGACCTTCTGGATGGCCGACACCAAGAGTGGCGGCAGAGTCTTCGAGGCATATTGGGCAAACCTCCCTGAAGGTGTGACAGCCTTCACGGCAGGCACGAAGGTTAAGATTACAGGTAAGCTGATGAAGTACGTGAATGCAAACAACGGCAACGTGATTGCCGAGATGAAGAACGCTATTGTTACAATCCTGGAAGACGATGGCAGTGGCAGTGGTGATACTCCTGCCGAGGGCACTGCAGTCACATGTGCTCAGGCTGCCGAATTGACAAATGCCCTTCCCGATGGCGGTACTTCAAGCGAGACTTATACCGTCACAGGTTACATCACTGAGGTTATTGGAAACGTTAGTCGCAACCAGCAGACCTTCTGGATGGCTGATACGCAGAATGGTGGCAGAGTCTTCGAGGCGTATTATGCTAACCTTCCCGAAGGCGTAAGCGAGTTTGCAGTCGGCACAAAGGTAAAGATTACAGGCCAATTGATGAAGTACGTGAACAATAGTGGTCAGGTAACTCCTGAGATAAAGAACCCGACTGTCGTGATTCTTGAGCAGGGTGGTGGCGAGACACCTCCTCCTGCAGTGGATGGCATAGCAGTTACTTGCGCTGAGGCTGTTGAACTTACCAACGCACTTGCCGATGGCGGCACATCAGCTGACGCTTATACCGTCACAGGTTACATCACCGAAGTTGTTGGCAATGTCAGCCGCAACCAACAGACCTTCTGGATGGCCGACACACAGGATGGTGGCAGAGTCTTCGAGGCTTATTATGCAAACCTGCCTGCAGGCGTCAGCGCATTCGCCGTTGGCATGAAGGTGAAGCTTACCGGTCAGCTGTTGAAGTATGTGAACAACACGAGCGGTCAGGTAACGCCGGAGATAAAGAATGGCGACGTCGTTGTTCTTGAGCAAGGTGGTGGCGATACGCCAGAGCCTCCGACTCCCGGTCCTGGCGGCGAGACTGTGTCAGATCTCGTGAACGGCGACTTCGAGAGTTGGGTAAGCGATGCAGAGCCTACGGGTTGGAAGTCGGCAAGCACCGCAAGCAATGCTACGCTGAGCAAGAGCACAGATGCTCGCAACGGCAGCTTCGCATGTATGATAGCTGCTCCGGGTTCTGCAAACAAGCGTCTCGCTACGCAGGAGATAACGCTCGAGGCTGGCTCGTACACCTTCTCGTTCTACGCAAGGTCGACCAGCGCGAGTCCCTGCCAGACGCGTGGTGGCTATGTGCCCATCAAGGATGACGGCACAGTAGATACATACAGGTATGGAGACTACACCGACATCAACAACAATGGTTGGACGCTTGTATCGTACGACTTCACGCTCGACGCTCCGACGACTCTTTGCCTGCTCGTCATGAATCCTAAAAACAGCAACTACTCGACCTCTCAGGACATCCTGGTCGACGATGCTACGCTGGTAAAGAACTAACTTAATTGGTAAATAAAAGAATGAAAAAGTTCGCTTTCATATCATTCCTCTTCCTTAGTCTGTGTCCGTCGCTTCGGGCTCAGCAATATGCCACGATACTCTATCGTCAGAGCGAAATGCCACGGGCAGTTGCTGTCACTGAGATAGATTCTGTCGTGGTGCGCGATGTGGCTGAGGTAGATGCTACGTATTTCGATACGCCCAAGGACACCGTCTATGTGGCACAAGTTCGCGAGTCGCATTGGAAAGGCAAGAAGGTGGCTTTCCTGGGCGACAGCATCACGCAGTATGCTGAGTATGTCAATGCCTATGCCAGCCTGACAGGCTGCGAGGCATTGAACTACGGCATCTCTGCCACGCACATGGCATCGAGGAACAATAGCGACACGAATGCTTTCGACAAGCGATACAACAAGATGCCGACACAGAGCAGGGTCGATATGGTCGTGGTCTTCGGAGGCACGAACGACTTCGGGCATACCAATACTGCTGAGTTCGGAGAGTTCTCCGACGGGCCGAAGGTGGGTAAGTACTCCTTCTATGCCGGCTTGCATCGCCTTTTCAAAGGTCTGCAAAACCGTTACTCGAACATCCCCGTCGTCATTATGCTGCCTCTTCATCACGGCACGGAGATTGACTGCCCGGAGTATGTGATTAACGGCACGACCATCACTGAGGGTACTAATCCCACGACGGGCAAGACTTTCCGTGAGTATGTGAATGCCATCCGCGAGGTAGCCGCCTACTATTCCTTCATTGTGCTTGATGCTTACAGCTACAGCAACCTCAGTCCCATGACTGAGATTGGCAGCGGCAGCAGTGGCTTCTTCCAGGACGGATTGCACCTCAATCAGGCTGGCGGCATGCGCTTGGCACGATGGATGTACCCGCAGCTGGAGGCTGTATACGAAATGTTCTACGACTTCTAAATGCGAAAACTTCTCACATCTTCCCTTTTCCTCTTGACGTCCATCCTCTACGCGTACGATGTAGAGGTGGACGGCATTTGCTATAACCTCCTTGGTACGAGCATGGCGTATGTCACCTACAGAGGTGGCGACATGTTCGAGCCGAATGGTTATTCCGGGGATGTCGTTGTGCCGTCACATATTGTCCACAACGGTTTCACCTACCGCATTTTTAATGTCGGCCCCAGTGCATTTGCCGATTGCGAGGGGCTGACGTCTGTCCAGCTGCCTTCTACGGTGCGAGGCGTCAGTGGAAGTGCGTTCCTTGGGTGTACCAACCTTCGTCAAGTCGCATTGCCGAGCGACCTGCTTGGCTTGGGAGGCAGCGTTTTTGCGGGTTGCACGTCTCTGCAAGAGGTGTCTCTGCCGCGCCGTCTGGATGAAGTTGACACGCTGATGCTCTATTGCTGCGCATCCCTGACATCGGTTGTCTTGCCCCATCGCGTCCGCAGAGTCTGCCAAGGGTCGCTTGTGCATCTGCCCTCGATGAGGCATCTCTACGTCTTTGCCTCCACGCCGCCTACGGCAGATCAGGGTGCCTTCACGCTGAAAGACCAGCAGCATTGCACCCTTCACGTCCCGCGAGAAGCCCTGCAGCAATACAAGCAATCGCCCATCTGGCGTGAGTTCTATCGCATCGTGGTGCTGGGCGACGCGGATTATGCTGCGCATGATTATCAGCGTGGCGACATCAACGATGATGGCAATGTGGACGCCGAGGACCTTGCTTTGCTGCGTCGCATCGTTGTCAGCCTGCCCGACGATTCAGCCGTACGTTGGGCAGCCGACATCAACGGCGATGGCAAAATCAATTCAGTTGATTACGTTTTGTTGTCGAAGAGCATTGGCGAGTGAGTTGCCGCACGGCAACATACGAGTTTTCCAGGGCTGATTGCTCTTTGCTCCCTCGGAGCGAATCTCGTTGCCCAGGGACTGATATTCGGTTCACCCCATAGGTGGACCTTTTTGTCCTGTTTGCATTTTGTAACAAAAAGCATTCTTTTGCTTTCTTTTTGCTGTTTTTGCACACAACGTAACGTGCCGAAAAATGCGTCGAAACAGGGCAGATTTTCTGTTGCGGCGTGCTGTGTCGGAAAATATGGCACGTTATATTTGAAATATTACACGTGATGTTTGAATTTTCACTACGCTGCGATTGCGGAAACGACACGCCAAAAAGTGTGCAAAAACGAGCAAAAATGACTGGTTTTGCCAGGTGGAGATGGCAATTTGTCCATTGAAGATTGAAAGTCGAAGATGTGATGCGGCTGGTAACAGCCTGATACAGAATCGATTCTAAAACACTTTCGTTCTAAGCGCTTCTTTTTATAAAAAGGTACAAAAGTGCCTCCGAGGGGATTTTAGGCGATTCTGGCGAGTCGGTCAAAAATGTGTGTGTAAGCAAAATGGTGAAAAAAGAAGCAAAGTGTCAGAAGCGTCATAATGAATCTTGGCGCGCGAAAAGCGGCAGGTTTGCATTGGAGCAAGCCTGCCGCTATGTCGTTCTATGCGTGGCGTCACATTTTGTGTCGTCTCATCTCGCTCGCCCTCAGGGCGTTACTTTACCTTGACAAAGCGCTTTTGTCCACCCACAATGTAGATTCCCGTCTTTGTGATACGGTCGATGCGGGTGCCGCTGAGGGTGTAGATGGGCGCTTCCTCCAGGTCCTCGAGCCTTGTGGCAATGCCATCAGCATCGTCGAAGACGCTGACCGTGGCAGTTCCCTTCTTGTTGGAACCGTCGGTAGCCTTGGCGGTGATGATGGTCGTGCCGGAGGACAGGGCAGTGATAATGCCTTCGTCAACCGTTGCTACCTCCTCGTTCGAGCTCGTCCAGGTGAGTGTCTTGACGGTTGCCGCCTCGGGCAGGATGCTGACGAGCAGCGTCGTATCGTTGCCTGCCAGCATGTCGATGACGTTCGGGCTCAGCTCGATGGAGGTGACGTATGTCTTGGCGAGGGTGACGTCGTATTCCACATCGCTTGCCCTCGTGCATATGCCATCTGCAGTAGCGAAGCACTGATTGCGTATTTGGTAGGTTCCTCCAGCGAAGTTATCTGCTCCGGCCAGGGTGAAGGTGAGGGCAGTGCCCGTCGTGGCACCGAGGTTCTCGTTGCCTGGAGCGTAGACGATGATGTGTGCTCCGTTAAGCATCGGGAGGCAGATGGTGTTGTGAGCAGCCGTGTTGACTCTCGTGTTGAAGTCGAGACTGCCTTGCTGTATCGATAGGCCTTGCGAGAGGATGATGTCAGCTTCGTAGGCTGTCGCGGCTCGGCTCGTGTTCAGCCATACCGTCACCTTGCGTGTGCCGCTGGCTTTGACGGATGCATTGCTTGAATAGAGCGTTGCCTCGAGTTCCTGGGTGCCGAGCGGCACCTCGTTGAGGATGCGACGTACCGTGACGACGTCTGCCACGTCGATGCGGCTGTCGAGGTTGGCATCGGCATTGATGACTTCGAATCCCGCAGGCTCGTCTCCCGTCAGGTACGCCGCTATCCA
The DNA here is from genome assembly GCA_017645655.1 of Bacteroidaceae bacterium. GTDB lineage: Bacteria > Bacteroidota > Bacteroidia > Bacteroidales > Bacteroidaceae > Physcousia. The sequence continues at coordinate 75,982 of JAGCNZ010000096.1, forward strand.
TTCGGCATCCGTCTCGTCGAGCACTCCATTGCTGTTCACGTCGCCAGCCAGGTTGCTCACGTTGTAGTAAACGCCCGCATCGTTCTTAAGTACCACGAGGTGCGTGGCATCGAAGGTCGGATAAGCATCCTCGCCAAGCGTCTGATACCAGATGGGCTCCAGGGTTATGCCGTTGTTGAGCATATAGCAGAGTTTGCCGCTTGTCACGTCGTCGCTGGTGATGCGGTTCACCTGCGTGGTCGACGTGCTGTAGCAATTCACGGCGCTGGCTCCTCCTCTGTAGAAGTCGTTGCGGTAGTTATAGCCTTCCACGGTGCCGATGTTGTAGCAGTTCTGTAGCGTCGCGTTTGTTCCCATCCATCCACAGATGGCTGCGCTCTCGCTGCTGCCGCTGACGTTGCCAGTGTTGTAGCAGTTGTAGAAGAAGAATGTGCTGACTGCACCCTTGTTGCAGCCGATGATGCCGCCCGCATTGTAACCGCTTGCCGTCACGTTAGCCTCGTTGCCCACGCGCGAGAAGGTCACGTTGCCTGCCGTCGTGGAACCGCCTGCCAGCCCGACATAATTGTTTCCCTCGATGGAGCAGGTGCTGTCGAGAATCAGGTTGCTGATGGACGCGCCTCCACCCACAGCGCCGAAGAGGCCAGTGTAGTCTCCTCCTGTGACATGTAGGTTGCTGATGCGATGCCCTTGTCCGTCGAAGAGACCACGGAAGGGCCTCGAACTGGTGCCAATCGGCGTGAACTGATCATTGTAGTCAGCCATGTCGATGTCGTTCTCAAGATATGCGTTGCTGTACTGCGCACCTTCCGCAACGGCCTCGGCAAGCTCGATTATCTGCTCGGGCGATGTGATGAAGTATGTGGAGTCGGTGTAAAGCGTGCCCGGGTTATAGCCGAGGTAATTGTCAATCCAGTTCAGTCGGGTAGGGATGTAGCTGCGTAGCACATCCACTTCCGCCTCGAAAGAACCGAGCGCGGAAACGTTCTGGTGAACACGTTGATTGAGGATTGGCCATCGAATGAAGTTGAGGTTAGCGGACGCTTCTATCTCCGTTGCCATGCTGTCGACGTAGTCCACGAGCGTCTTCTCATCAAGAGAGCCTTCCTTTCTATTGTCCCTCCACAACTGATTGAGCATTTGGTCTGCAGCACCGTCGCTGAGGACGCGGTTGACAAACGAACGCATGTCGCCCGCACAACTGCCGCCACGGAATGCCCAGTCGCTGCGTCCGTTGACTGGATAGATGCGTTCGTCGTTGTCGAATGCCAGGTCGAAGTCCCAGCAGGGAGATACATGGAACTGATCCTCCAGGCGCTCCTTATACATGTACGTGCTCCAGTAGGTGTCCATGTTGCCCGAGAACTCGCCAACGATGAAGTGCTTGAGGAACGACTCCACGTCGAGATACTTGCGGAAACCGTTTTCCGGGTCGGTATAGTTGCTTGCAAAGAGAGCTGACTCCATCAGGTTGAAGTGCCCCTTGATGTAGTTGTGCTGCTCTGTCGTGATGTCGTCGTCGCCCGGGTGCTTGATGGTTACCGGGTTGCCCCGGTTGCTGCTGAACCAACTCGTCTCCTGGCTGGCGTATGCATCAACCTCGACAAGATAGCCACCGGTCAGCATCGGCTCTTCGATGTCGTCGGGCGTCATCTCTGTGATAGGCACACGATGCGGGTCCACGGAAATCTGGTCGCAGAGCTGGTAGCAACCCTTGTATTCGCCATTCATGATGACGTCCACGGGTTGTGCCCACGGCGTGTATGGCAATCCCAGACGCTTGCTCACCTCGAAGGCAAGGCAGTTACGCATGAGAGTCTTGTCGCCGTAGTTGTTGATGAGCGTCCACTTCTTGGCTTTCGCCGGACTCTCCATTGCCGAACCTCTAAGCATGTGATGGCTCTTGCCGTCGGCAAACTTAATGCGCCACGGCTTCTTCGGGAAACCCCAGGATGCGTTGCCTCTGCCTCGAGCTGTGATGGGATACTCCTGGATGCGGGTGCCACCGTCGTAGGTAATCGTGATGTTCGACGGTATCTCATTGACCTTGTCTTGAGGATCACTGCCCGTGGAGGTGTGTATGCTGACCGTCGGCAGGTTGGTTATTTGGTACCATTGGGTATCGTCGCCCTCGCCCTCGTATCCATAGAATTCGAGTTCAGCGATGTTGCAGCGTGCGTCGTTCGGTCCGACGTAACGCACATATCGGAAGCCTCGCGAGACAGGCACGTCGGCATAATCCATCTTTCTGGCTGTGCCGGTGTTGGGTATGAGATAAAGCGGGACAGCATCAAGGAAATCGGGACTGTTGCTGCCTTCGAAGACAGCAAGTTGAACTCGTCCAGTCTGGCTGGTGCGAGGGCTCCAACCTACAGAGGTGATGACATGAGGCGTGCCCAGGTCGAGTCCTACCCACGTGTTTGAGCGTCCCATGGAGGCATAGAAAGTGTCATAGTCACCGTCGAAAGCATCGGCAGGTGTATTGACTGTCGTGCTCGATTGGCTGGTGTTGTAGTCTATGTTTGGCGAGCCGATAGGGGTGCCGCTTAGTTTCGTGGAAGTTTGTGCGAAACTTTGCATCACTGCAAATAGCAGAAGTGATATGGTATTTAGTCTTTTCATTTCGTTGTTTTTGTTCAACCTGCAAAGGTATGTTTATTTGCTTAATTTTGCAAGTAAAATGCCTATATTTAATTATATAATGTATGGAAATGCAAATAAATTGCAATAAAAAGGCAGAAACAAAGCAGAAATGTTTAACTTTGCAACGTGAAATATATGATTAAAGATGAGTAGGCTTATTCGAATTGCCCTGTTGTGCTTCCTGCCGCTATATGCTTTGACGGCTCACTGCCAGGGCGACATGACGCGCGAAGTGTCAGCTGACACCGTGATGTGGCCCGTGCCGCAACTCGACCCGAGCTGGATGCTGGAGTATTTGCCTCACAACAACGCCAACCACAATGTCTATGTCTATAAGGACAAGCTTTACGACGACCTCTTTACTCGCACCAAGGGATGGAACGGCGGCGATGGTGTACAGACGACGGCATTGCCTGGAGGCAACGTCTTCTGGAGCTTCAACGATAGCTTCTATGGTGTCGCGACGGGTAAGCCAACCAGGATTCGCAAGTCGTGCAACTTCCCTCGCAACAGCATCATGGTGCAAACGCCGGGCGACGACGGATTGCCGGGCACGAAGACGAGCAACTTCAAATGGCTTGCCGACTGGGTGCAGCGCTCGAGCGCTTCGTCGAGTGGCTACTACCATGCCCGCACACACCTCCGTCACCCGAAAGGTGAGAAGACGGAGGCGCAGATCAGGAGTGGCGAGACTGACCAGACATACCTCTATTGGGCAGGAGACGGTACGGTGGTGGACGGCCAATTGCAAGTCCTATGGGCAGGTGTCTATAATGGTTCCGAGAACCTCATGCAGAGCGACAACAGGGCTCTGGCTATCTACTCGCTTGAGGGCACGCCGGGTAGCTCGACATATCTCCAGTTGTTGAGTGTCGACCATGACTTCTTCGCGCAGGACCCGATTGGATACGGGCAGACGCTCTGGGAAGACGAGGACGGTCACACCTACCTCTATGCCTGCAATCAGTTCAAGAAGAACCCTGAGGACGTGCTGAACACATCTTCGCCGGTTGTTGCCCGCTCCGCCACGCACGACCTTCGCTCTGCTTGGGAATACTATGTTGCCGATGCCAACGGAACCTTCCACTGGCAGAGCACTTATCCGACAAGTGCGGAGGTGAACCGCTCGGCCATCACCTCGCGCAGCGTTTCGACTGCCTGGGTCTTCAAGGACGGCGATTGGTACTACATGACTGCACAGGGCTATGTCTTTTCCAAACAGCTTTACATCATGCGAAGCCGCTACCCATGGGGACCTTTCGAGGAGTGCCATCAGCTCTGGACTATGCCGTGGGTGCTCGACAAGACGGGCGTAAGGACGTACGGCAAGTTCTATATGCCGCACCTCCATCAGTCGCTGTCACGTCAGGGTGAGCTCGTCTTTTCCACCAATACTGACTGCGAGAACTGGAACGACAACTTCAATTCGAACGGCTCGGCCGACTTCTACCGGCCTTACTTCTTCCGCATCTACAACTGGAAGGCCATTTTCGAGTGAATGGCGACCGACGTCTGGTAAATGTAAATTGAGTATGAACATGTCAAGATTTCTTCGTCACAATACCTTAAGCATCTGCACTCTGCTGGCTGCATTCTGTTGCGTGTTGAGTTCCTGCTACAAACTCATCTCCACCTTTGCCCCGGAGGAAGTGGCGCCAGGGCAGACGTTCGAGGTTAGCTTCACTGTCGTCGATGATGGTTCTGACACGCAGAACTTTGTGACGGACTGGAGCTATGCAGGCATCAGGGTGCCCAATGGCTGGACGGTGACCGTGCCAGCGGGAGCGCACAGGCAGTTCGCGGAGGATTGGGTCTACTATCAGGACGGCTCTCAGGTCAATAGTTCTCATGACATGGAGCCTTGCGCGAAGCTTACCCAGTTCTATAATTCCGCCTGTCCCAGGTCGGGTTATACGTGGTCGGGCTTCAAAAGCGTGACCAAGATACCGAAGAACATCTCTGCCTGCTGGCGGAACGGATGTGACAGCATCCGCATCACGTTCCTCATCACTGTGCCCGAGGACGCCAATCCTGGCCGCTATCACATCGACTTCATGGGGGGCGACGAAGAGGACGACGCAGGTATCGACAAGTACAGCAACCTTTCGTCTGCCAAGGATTCGCGTCTTTTCCACGTCGGCACCGCCAGCGGCTCCTACGTAGACAACCGCAATGCAGCCCTTGCTCGCACAGTCGTCGTGACCGACGCGACAGGCCTGAAGGATGTTCGGAATATGGAATTGTCTGACGCAAAGCAACTTAAAGATGGCAGAGGTCGCATTTATGACCTCTCCGGCCGGCGTGTCTCGGCAAGACAGGAAGGCATAGTCATCGAAAACGGTAAAAAGAAATACAAGCAATGAAAGCGTTTCTCGTCATGCTCCTATGCCTGCCTGCTTACTCGCAAAGCATGGTGGTAAACACCACTTCGGGCAGTTCGACACCCTATCCGATACGTCAGGTGGAGCCCCTCACCTTTACCGACGAAACCGTAGAACCCGTTCCGCCATCGGCCAAGATACAGATGAAGCGCAGCATCGTCTTCCTCGGCCACAGCATTTGGCGCAACGATAACTACTTCGTGAGGTACCAGAACTCGGGTACTTTCGTGACCCCCTTCACTGGCACCTTCAAGGGGAGAGGCTATCAGACGCTGCTCCAGGAGGTCTTCGACTTTCCCGCCGTCTATTCGCCAGGCCCGGATGGAGGCTATAGTGGCTATTCCCTGGGCGGCACCAGCGCTACCGACGACAAGAGCATCGCCGTAGTAGCCCAGCAGTCGGACAACGGCTGGCCGAGCATCCAGAACGCCATCTGGACGATAGACTTCATTACAAACGACTTCAAGCGGAACGTTCCCCTCGGCACTTACGCAGACTACAAGAGCGCGACAGGCCCGTCAACATTCTACGGAGCGGTGCGTCAGTTGTACGACAAGATTAAGGAACTTTCCGGAAGCGACGTCATCATCGTCTTCAGCAACGCCACTAAGCGCAACAACTCGAACTATACCAGCACCAGCCAGAACACTGTTGGGTGCACGCTTGCCGACTATGAATTGGCCTTGCTGACCTGCGCCGCGGCAAACACTAACTGGTATTTCGTGGACCAGAACCGTCTTTCGGGCATCACCGACGAGAACCTCCCCGCCGTGACAGCCGATGGTCTTCACCTCAACAACCTCGGCTACAAGATGGCCGTCCAACCCTGGATAGCCGTCCTGCGAACGCTGTCCGATAAATGATGTCGAGGCTGAGTTATAGACACAACGTGCCATGATGCCAAACGTCACGTGGGTAAAATGAAATTATCACGTGTAATATTTCAAATATCACGTGGGTAAAATTGAATTATCACGTGGGCTCTTTTCAGGCCTCACTGCAAGTGTCAGTCGTGATGCCGTTCTGTTAACTACTAATAAACGGCGGGCTTAAACTAAATAAATATGTTAAAAGGTGGTGCTTGGCGCTGCCTTTTTTTGTTTTTCTCTTGTCGGGGTTGCATAAAGTCCGTTCCTTTGCAGATGAAAAAGCGAATGTTATGAACGAGAAGAAGACTATGAAACCGCTCACACGCGCTGAGATGGAGGTGATGAACGTACTTTGGGATGCCGATCATGCCCTTACGGTTAATGAGATTGTGGATGCCTATTCCGAGCCCAAGCCTGCCTACACGACTGTTGCAACCTTCCTGAAAATCCTGGAGGCGAAGGGCTACGTGGAGCACAAGCGCAGGGAGGAGACGGGGCGTACCTTTTACTTTTCGCCCATGCTCTCGCGCGAGAAATACATCGCCCATGTGGTGAACGATGTGAAAGACACGCTTTTCGGCAGTTCGACTAAGAGTTTCTGCTCTTTCCTCATACAGAATGAGGAGCTTTCGGACGAGGAATTGCAGGAGATACTCTCTTTGATTCACAATTCTTAATCCGCAAATAACAGTTAACCATGTTGGCTTACATTATAAAATCTGCGTTGCTGCTGGCAATCCTTTACGGGAGTTTTGCCCTGTTGTTGAGTCGTGAGACGTTCCATCGCTTCAACAGAATCGCTCTGCTTGGCGTGCTTGTGGCTTCGTTGGTGCTGCCTTTTATTCAGCTGACGATACAGAAGCCGGAGTTCCTCAGCTATGATGAAGTCCCCATGCAGGACGCTTTTGTCCGGTCGGACATACTTTACGAAGAGGAATATGACGTTCCCCAACTCGCAGAACTACCAGAGAGGGTAAGCACGTCGGAACAAGATTGTCCTTTCGCTCCTCCTTTGGAGGGGATGGTGGAGGCAGTCTATCTTCTCGGCGTCTTTGCTTCCCTCGCCATCTTCTTCGTGCAGCTCTTCCGTCTTTGGCAAGAGACGAGGGGCGGCGTGCATGCGAAAGACGAGCTGGGCAACACGGTTGTCATTCGTGGAGGCAACTTCGCGCCTTACAGTTTCCTACATTATATAATAATAAATGCTTCGGACTACGAGCACCTGCGGCAGCCCATCTTGGCTCACGAGCAAGCTCACATCCGTCTCGGACACACGTATGACCTGCTTCTCTTGGAACTCGTGAAGGCCGTCCAATGGTTCAATCCCTTCGTCTATCTCTTGGGGCGCGACCTGAAAGCCGTGCATGAATACGAGGCCGACGACGCTGTACTTTCCTTTGGCATCGATGCAAAGACATATCAACTCTTACTCGTGACGAAAGCTGTGGGCAGCCGACTGCAGACGGTCTGCAATAGTCTCAGTCACCATTCACTTAAGAAAAGAATCAAGATGATGCACAAAAACAATTCCAACCGCTGGCTGATGGGCAAAGCACTCATCCTGCCGGCTCTCATGGCGCTGGCCTTAGTTGCATGGGCCAAACCAATATCCGCTGATTCCCCAAAGGAGAGAACTGCCGAGACTATTACTGAAGTAAGCGACCAAGTACAGGACGACAAGCCCGTCACAGTAGCTGTGCCTGGAATGGGACTTGTTACGACCGATGAGGTACAAGGCATCTCGAAGAAGAAAATGCTGAACGCCTTTATCCCAAAGGATAATGCAAAAGACTTTATCAAGAAGCACGGGCCGGCAATTACAGTCTCGTGGCTGAAAGGCACCTGGGTAGTGAAAGGCGACAACTCCTTCGTAGAAGAGCATCCCGATTGCGGCTATCCAATGGCGTTTCATACGAATTTCTATAAAGTCATGCTCGACGGCAAGGAACTCGACATCAACAATCTGCCGGATCTGCCTGCTTCGGCGCTGAAGAAGGTGGAGATGCACTTCAAGGAAGGCAGTGGAACGGTCAACCTCATCACGAAGCCCGTGCAGATTCCTGCTGGCGTGAAGGGCAACATCAACCCCGAGCTGACCATCCTCTTGACTGGAACACCTCCGAAGGACAGTGGCGCAAAGACAACTATCTGGGAAAGGCGGGGCAACTTCGATGGCTTCAGCTGGAAGAACTACACTATCTGCTCGTGGAAATGGGACGTCGACGACATCAGCGTTCACCTGAAGGAAGTCGCCATCCGCAAGGACCACAGCGTTCGTATCAACGTCTGCAAGGGCGTTCCGCAAGGCCACATCGACCGCATCAAAGGCATTATGAACGAATGCAGCGTGACGAACTACAGGTTTGTCAGGCAGTAGTCCGAAAACTATCCACGTGATGATTGAAATTTACCCACGTGATAAATTCATTTTACCCACGTGATATTTCAAATATTCCACGTAATAATTTCATTTTACCCACGTGACGTTTTACGTCGCGACGTGCCTGCTGAGAATCTGCGACTTATTTAGTTTTTGGTTTATACAGTTAGTAAAGCGAGACTCAAAAGGCTTCGCCGGCTCCGATGCGCTGTGACGGTGCATCGGAACCTGCCGTTATTCAGAGGCCTTGCTTGCCCGGAAACCAATGCTCTCCACGGCCTGAAGGATGTCGCTCTCGCTTGCGGAGCCTGAGATGCTTGCCGTCCCGTCGTGAAGCGAAACCTCTACATGCTCCACGCCCTCAACTGCGGCAATCGCCTTCTCTACGTTCGCTGCACAGTGATTGCAGTTCATCCCCTCTACATTATATATTATGCCAGTCGTCAGCCCTGCCTCGTGATGATGCTGATGGCGCCTCCAGGGCCAGAGAGCGCGGGCCATGAGAACGAGCAGCAAAGCCGTGCAGAGGTAGGAGAACATGCCGATGCCCGCTTCGTGGCAGGCAGCATAGTGCGCCACGGGAGCCGTGAACCATTCGCGGGGCAGCAGATAGTCGATGCCGAAACCGAAGAGGACTGCTCCCGTGATGATGGAAATCAGGTAGATAAGCATCGAGCGTTTGCCCAAGACCTTGCCCACGACCAGTATGCTGGCAGCGTTGCTTGCCGGTCCTGCCATCAGGAGAACGAGGGCGGCACCTGGTGTGAGACCCTTCAGCATCAGCGCCAAGGCAATGGGAATGCTGCCTGTGGCACAAAGATACATGGGAATGCTGAAGAGCAGCACGAAGAGAATGCTGAAGAGCGTATTGCCGTGGAAAATGGTGAACCACGAGTCGGGCACCGCTGCCGTGATGATGCCAGCCACGATAAGGCCGATTGCGAGCCACTTGCCGATGTCCTCCATCATCTCGTCAAAAGCATAGGAGAGAGCCGAAAGAAGCCTCACCCCAAACCCTCTCCGGGTAGAGGGACTTTCTGCATAAGCATTCGCGCATCGTTCGTCCTTGCATAGAGTCGAGTTTCCCTCAAGAACAGTTGCATTCCTGCTGACTTTCTCCCCTCTCCCAGAGGGGGTGGGGGTAAAGCAATTGCAGAGAGCTCCGCCGAACACGGCAGTCAGCAGAGCTACGACGGGACGGATGATGGCAAAAGGCAACCCCATAAGGCTGTAGGTGGCAAAGATGCTGTCTACGCCCGTCTGCGGCGTGGCGATGAGGAACGAAATGGTGGCACCCTTGCTGGCACCTTCCTTGCGAATGCCCATCGCTGTCGGTATGACGCCGCAAGAGCAGAGGGGGAGGGGAACGCCAAACAGCGCGGCAAGCACTACGCTCTTGAGCGAAGGCTCGCCCAGGTACTTTGTATAGACCTTGCCGGGTATGAACTCATGCATCAGGCCTGCCAACAAAAAGCCCAGCAACAGGTAGGGCGACATTTCGCAAAGTAAAGTCCATATTTCTGATAAGATATTCATTGCTCTTTATAAATTTCCTGCAAATTTACGAAGAAATTGTGAAAAATGAATTGTGAATAATGAATTATATTAGTACCTTTGCACCAAAATCATCATTTATAGGTATGCAAAAGACAATAGGAGTGCTTACGGCGATGAGCGTGGAGTATCGCCAAGTGGCTGCCATGCTGCAAGAAACGGAAACTATTCAAAGCGGACCACAAGAGTTCCTTGTAGGCAAGTTAGGAGAGAGCAGGGTTGTGCTCCTGCAATGCGGCATCGGCAAAACGAATGCGGCGAGCGGCGTGACGAATCTCATCATGACGTTCCATCCCGATTGCATCATCTCGACCGGCGTGGCTGGCGGCATCGATGCGCAGCTCGACGTGATGGACGTGGTCATAGGCCGGGAAGTGTGCTATCACGACGTATATTGCGGCGACGATTGCGACCCGGGACAAGTGCAGGGATTGCCAAGACTCTTCAGCGGCGACCCACGCCTCGTGGAGATTGCAACCACTCTCGAGACCGATGTCCACATCGTGCCCGGACTCATCTGCACAGGCGACCAGTTCATTACGAACCGCGACGAGTTGGACGTCATCAAAGGGAAGTATCCCCAAGGCCTTGCGGTCGACATGGAGAGTGGCGCCATTGCGCAGGTCTGCCTCCTGTGGAGCGTGCCCTTCCTCAGCTTCCGCATCATCAGCGACACGCCGGGCGTGAATGCTCACTTCAGCCAGTATCTCAACTTCTGGGACACGATGGCCGACAAGAGTTTCACTGTCACAAAGGAGTTCCTAAGCCGAATATAGTCCTTCTCCACTGCGTGACGCAGATTAAACTTATCTGAATGAGCGGCGAACTGCTTTCCCTCCTTGTTGCTGTGATGTGGACCTTCACGGCACTCTTTGCTGAGGTCGCAAGCAGACGAATGGGCACGCTTGTGCTCAACGTGTGGCGCATGCTAATCACCATCCTGCTGCTCGGCCTTGTGCTCTGGCTGACGTGTGGCAAGCCTTGGCCTCAATATGCCAGTCCCGAGGTGTGGAAATGGTTCCTGGCAAGCGGTTTCATGGGCTTCGTCTTTGGCGACTACTGCCTCTTCAATGCCTACATCGTGATGGGAAGCCGTTTTGGGCAGCTCTTCATGACGCTTGCCAGTCCGTTTGCCGCCATAGCAGCATGGCTTATGATGGGCGAAACGATGAGTCTGCTGGCATTGCTCGGCATGATTGTCACGCTGAGTGGCATTGGCATCTCCATCATGGGTAAAGACGACACGGGCAGCCGACACCTGAAACTCCCTCGGAAGGGACTCCTGCTGGGCATCGGTGCGGGTATGGGACAGGGCGTTGGACTCGTCCTGAGCAAGCAAGGGCTGATGCATTATGCGGCAGAGATTCCTGCCGAGGCAACGGATGTCGCAGCCATGATGCCCTTTGCTGGAACTCAGATACGAGCCGTGATGGGACTGGTTGGCTTCGGCGCAACGCTCCTGTTCTTGCGGAAATGGCGCAACATGCTTCGTTTCTTCACTGACCTGCGAGGCGCTGCCGCAGCAATGGGAGCCATCCTCTTAGGTCCTTTCTTCGGTGTCAGCCTCAGCCTGATGGCAGTAGGGATGACGAATGCTGGCGTTGCACAGACCCTGATGTCGCTCACCCCGATTCTCATCTTGTGGCCCTCGCGACTGATGTTCGGCACGAAGGTCAGCATGCAGGAGGTGGTAGGAGCCGTCATTGCCGTTGCCGGAGCATCACTTTTCTTCATGTAGAGTGACGAATAAGAACTTTTTGCTAATTTTCTTATCCTCTTATTTTCTTATTCCCTTAATTTGTTGTATCTTTGCACCCGCAATTTGAAAAGGAGAGATGCCAGAGTGGTCGAATGGACCGCACTCGAAATGCGGCGTACTCTTACGGGTACCCTGGGTTCGAATCCCAGTCTCTCCGCACGGAAGGCAACCGAGTTGGTTGCCTTCTTGCTTTGTGCCTGAATACTTCACACTCTACAGCGTGTTTGCAAACGCGGCACGTGATGTTTGAAATTCTCCCACGTGATAAATTGATTTTACCCACGTGATATTTGAAATATTACACGTGATAATTTGATTTTACCCACGTGATGTTTCTTCCCCTCGCGAGCGACGTCTATAAAAATGCTTGCAGGATAGTCTTCAGGTGACCTTCCTGGTTGATGTCGAGCCAAGCCCCCTGCAGTCCTTCTCGCTTGGCTGCCTCGACATTCAGGCTCGCGTCGTCGATGAAGAAACACTTTTCCGCAGAGTGTCCAATCCGCTGGGTTGCAAGATGATAAATGGCTGGGTCTGGCTTTGCCAAATGAACTTCATGCGAAACAAAGACGTGGTCGAAGAGGTCGGCGCAAGTGTATCCTTCCTCCATGAAGAAGCGCCGCTTTATTTCCTCCCAGTGCAGGTCGTTGGTGTTCGAGAGCAAGTGGGTATGATAACCTTTGCGTCGCAACTCTTTTATCAAGTCCAATCGCCATCTTGGAATCACTCCGATGCATGAGTTCCAAGCCTCAATCACATCTTCGCGCGTGATGCCCTTGTCACAATGACTCAGGACGAGTGCGATGAACTGCTCGCTCGTCATCTCGCCAACCTGATAGGCAGTGATGGCTTGGCTTGCCGAGATGCCCTGACAGACAGTCGATGTGTTCTCCTCGTCTGCTTTCACAAAGAACAGTTCGGGATTGATGCCGAGGCGTTTGCAAGCCTCTCCTATGCCCTGCATGTTGAGGTCGAGCAGCACACCTCCAAGGTCGAAGATAATATCATTTACCATTTTTTTATTTGTCATTTGTCACCTCTCCTTTGGAGGGGTTGGGGGCTTGTTTGGTAGTCAATCATCCTGCGGATTGCTCTTTCGCAGACGGGACAGAATACTGGAGCCTGATTCACTTTCATGCGGCACTCCTGAACTGGTCTGTAAACACCTTTCGACTGATAGCCGCCGCCTTCATACACGCCCACTTCGGTATAGATGTTTTTTCCAGAAGGAACGGTAGGAATCTGTACGCCTTCGTCCAACATGTCAGCCCACTTGCTCCCGAAGTCCACCAAGGTAGTGAGGTTCGGCTCCCACGGTTCGGAATCTGCTGGATACATGGTCTCGTACTGGTCGTCGTAGTAGTACTCGTCGGCCAGCCCGGCAAAGCTGTGCCCGAACTCATGGACAACAACAGGCAGGTTCTGGTTGTTGTGGGCAGCCGACATGAGGTAACTGTTGAAGATGCCGCCACCACCATAATTGTCTGTATTGGCAAGGATTATGATATGTTCGTAAGGCACACCGGCAAGGACGTCGTGAAGTTTCTTCAGGCGCAACGTGGTGAGGTATCTGTTGCTGTAGAAAGTGTCGAAACTGCTGCTCAAGGGCGTCACCTTCCATTCGTTCTTGTGAGGAATGCTTACGCCTTGCTCTTGCGAAGGAAGCATGAGGGCAATGAAATTGAACCTGTCCGCCATCGACTTGAAAGGCTCGTGCGCCTTCAACGCCCCAATGCAGTCCTTGCAATCCCGAAGGAAGACCTTTTTCTCGCGCTTCAGGTAACCTTCTGCCACAAAGACGACATCAATCTTCTCCTTGCTGTCGCCCGACTTCTCGATGTATTGCCACTTTATGTTCCTGTCAACAGAGAGAGGCCTTATCAAGATGTCTTGCGGCTCGACATGATGCATGAGTTCGCCCTTCACCTTGTTGTGCGTGTCGGTCAGGGTTACGTAAATGTCGGCAGGTCGTTTGGGGAACGGCACAAGGAAGACGTTCTCGAAGGACTTCTGCACACGAGTCGCTTCCTCCGTAGTCTGCCATTCTTGGAAAAGGGTGCTGAAGGAATGCCGATAGATGACGCGACCTGTCTCAGAATCCTTCATGCAGAGTTGTCCGCTTCCCAGCAGAAGCAAACTATCCAGATTTGCTCGCCTGCCAAACCAGCCGGCAGAACACTTCATTTCATCAAGCGAAATGTATTGGCTGCGGTTGTCGCCAGAGAAGGTATAGTCCAGACGAAGTGTCTTGTCCTGAAACCATTCGTCGAAGTTCTGCGCCTTTGCATATGTACAGCATAAGCAAAGCAGAAGAGAAACGGCTGTAGATATGTGGCGAATTGTAAGAGGCATGTTTATTCTTTATTTATAATAGCGGTTTGTGCCTTCATCATCCTTCGCCAACGTAGGTAGCCAAAGATGGCGATGACGACATAGAGACCGTATAGCGAGGCCTTGAAAGGAATGTCTTTATGGAAGTAGAGCACGCATGTGACGATGTCCACGGCAATCCATACGAACCATTGTTCCAGGTATTTATGCGCCAAAGCCCATATGCCGACGAGGGACAGCGACGTTGTAAATGCATCTGCAACGGGAACGGTGGAGTCGGTGAAGGACGTCAGCAGCCACCAGATGAGCCCCCACAGACTGACGAAGATGAGGCTCCAACACATGGCGAGTCGAGTCGGGATGTGGGTAATGGGGAGACCCTCCGAATCTTCCTTAATGGAAGACTTGCTCGTTTTCCATTTCCAATAACCGTATGCCGTCATTGCCAAGTAGTAGAACTCCATGCCGCAATCTGCGTAAATGCCTTTCTGATAGTAGAGCACGATGCCGAGAATCTGCATGACAGCGCCGACTGCCCACATCCAGATTGACGCTTTGTACTCCAACAATATGTAAGCAAGCCCAAGTAGGGTAGTGGTAATATCAAGCCAATGATTAATCAGGAAGTCCATATCTTTCCATCTAACAAATTACATCTTACTTCTAGAACCTCAACGTCACGCTTCCCATTGCAGTAAAGCCTGCAGCAGGAACGAAGCCAATCTGATAATAGCGATTCTCGTTGGGATGCCCGTAGTCCTCACAGATGGAGCTATACACCCAACCGTTAGCTGCATAGCGAGCATTGAAGAGGTTCGTGAGGTAGGCTCCAAAAACCACTTCACGAAGGCCTGCCCAACGATTGCAGGGTAGGGTATAGGTAAGATTAAGGTTCGAGGTCGTGAAGGCTGGCAACGAACGGTCTTTGTTCTCAGTGTTGTCCAGATACTGACGACCCACGAAGTTAGTGTGCCAAGTAGCTTCCAAACCTTTCCAATGGAAGTTGAGGAAGCCGTTAAGGAGTATGGCAGGAGAGAAAGCAATGGTTGATTTGTCGTAATGGATTTCGCGGAACGAACTTTCCCAGTCCACAGAAGCCTTCTCTGTGAAATCCTTCAGCTTGTTCTGGCTCAGAGCAGCGTTGCCTTCAAGCGTCAGAAGCGGACAAATGTCCCAGGCAGCAGTCATCTCCACACCCATACGATATGAGTCCTTGATGTTCGTGGTCAGAGGCTCGCCTATCTCGCTCAGCTCGCCCGTCTGCACGAATTGGTCGGCATAGTCCATGTAGTAGAGGTTCGCGCCTAAGCGTACCTTCCTTGTACTAAAGTTGTAGCCCAGTTCGTAATCAAGCACCCGTTCTGCCTTTGGGAAGGGATACTTGTAGTTGTCGGTGAAGTTGTCGCGTTCCGGCTCTCGATGGCTCATAGCCACAGAGGCATAAGCGTTGTGATGACCCTTGTTCCAACTGATGCCAGCCTTGGGGTTCGCAAAATTGTAGTGCTCATCAATGTTGAGCTCCTGGTTGTGCCATCTGCTGGTCTCTTCATAGAACTTGTCGTTAATGCCGCTTGTCTTATAACCCACATGGCGATACTGCATGTCGGCAAAGATTTTCCATTGCTGACCGAGCTTGTAGGCAGCCTTCAGATAGATATTGCCATCGAACTTCGATGCATCGGAATCGTAGAACTTGTAGTCGCCATTGTTGAGGAACATTTGACGGACAATCTCGTTGCTGGCATATGTGAGATAGCCGAAGTGATTGGCCTCGAAGTTCTGCACCGAAAGGCCTCCGATGATGTCCCATCGGTCGTTCTTATAGTTCACACTTCCTACCATTCCGTATGCATCCTGATATAAACCTTTCTTGCGCACGAAGTCAGAAGACTTGATGTTTTTCCCTTTGTCATCGGTTGCTATGAGACCGAATTTCTTCAGTTTGTTCTGTGGCCGGAATTCATTATAGTAGCCATAGCCGTGAGTGTAGTGGAGCGTAGCAGTTGCCGTCCAATGGTCGTTGATGTTCAAAGCCATCGAAAGCAAGTTGTGGTTCTGCTTGAAGTTGTCGGTCGTATGCTTCCATAACGAGCCGTCGCTCATTTTGTAACGCTCTGTGAGGTAGTTGCCGTTAGCATCCTGAACGAAGAGACCGTCCTCGTTTGTTGCCATTGCCTCGTAAAGAGGATTGAACTTCCCTAATCCTCTGTCGAAGAGGTCCTTGTATGTCTTGATGCCAGTTGGTATGGTATAACACCAAGTGCCGTCATCGTAATTCCCATCCATCAGGCTGTAGTCGTTATTGCCTGCTATAATACCATTCCATGCTTGGCCAGTATGTTCGTAGTTCCCGATATTCTTGTAGCGAAGCGTCAGACGTTCATTAGGCATCCAAGTGATGCCACCATAATAGCTGCCAGAGCGGCCATCAGTTCCATGCACGAAGCCGTCAGTCTGCGTTTGGTGCCAAGCACCATCGATGACCAACTGATTCCAAAGCAAACCCGTGGAAGCAGAACCGCCATAGTTCATCGTGTTGTAGGATCCGTATGAGAAGTTAATTTCGCCTCGAGGAGTTAACGACGGAGCAGCTGTAAAAAGTGCAATGGTACCACCAAAAGCACCGTCGCCGTTCGTACTTGTTCCAACGCCTCGTTGCACTTGCACACTTCCCAGCAAGGCAGAGTAGCTGTTCATGTTGGCCCAGAAGACACATTGATCCTCAGGAGAATTGAGGGGGACGCCGTCCAGGGTGACATTGATGCGAGCATCTCGCACACCTCGTATTCGCATATATGTAGTTCCTGTTCCGAGGCCGTTCTCGCCCCATGCCATGATGCCAGGAGTATTAGCCAGCAAGAGTGGCAACTCTCGTCCTGTTTTAGAGTGATTCTCCAGTTTCGCCTTTTTGACATTTGTTATTGCAAAAGGAGCATTGTTTTGGGCTCGAATACCGCTGACCACCACTTCCTGTATGCGTTCCATGCGAATGGAGTCCTCATTTGCCAACTCCTGAGCTGCAACTGTGTTCCACATCAAGCCTGTGAGGCCAATGAGAACGATTGTTTTCTTGTCTGATGTCATTTTCCTTTATTATTAATTAAACAATAAAGGGGTGCAGGCAGTGCCTGCTCATAAGATTCCACTTATCATCCCTACGTCGGTATTGCCCGAATCAGGTATGGAGGGTTTAATCTCAGCCCGTTACATTGACGAGCACCCCTTGATAATTCGGCTGCATGGACAGAGCAAGCCAAGTGCAGAGAATAATGTTCTATGCTGAGGCGCAGCCTGTTCTCGCAGGTGTGATTCCTTAAATCGCGCTGCAAAGGTACGAATAAGCGAGCGAAATACCAAATTTATTTGAATATATTCGAGCGAAAGGACTCCGGCTATACCGCCTGAGCTGCTGTGAAGAACTTCGACCTAAGGTCTTTCGCCTGTTTCTGAAACATTTGCCGAAGAAGGCGCAGAAATCGTCAACGTTCTTCCGCGACTGCATTCGCGCCTTCTTGCGCTCCTGTTGGTGCTCAGGCGCAGGCGGAGTTGTGCTAGAGCATCCAAGAAGGTTAAGGTTAAGGTTAAGGTCATCGTTAAGGTCATCATCCCTCAGACCTCTTTCTCTTCCTTCTTCTTCGGGAACCAGCCTTTCCGAACCCTCTCCCGTTGTTGGAAGAGCTCCAGTATCGACCAGAAACACGAGAAACTGAAGACGCCAAGCAGCACCGAGATGTATATATTCTCGACGAACAGCGACCCGATGCAGCCGGCTAATCCCATGATGAGAAACACTGGCCAGCACTTCACGCCAAAGTGGTATTCGCTCTTGATGACGAGAGGATGAAAGATGCCGATGCAAAGGAAAGTTCCCAGTCCGAGTATAATGCCGTGGAAGTTCATTGTTCAATTTTGGCCGCAAAGGTACGAAATTAAATTCATAATTCATAATTCATTGTTCATAATTGTTGAAAAACGGTCAATTTGGACTGTATGGTGACCAACTCTGAGAAGTTAAGTTGTCAAACGCGTCGTGCAGCGATTGCAAACATCACGTAGGGTGTTTGCAATTTTGACGTGTGATAATTGCAATTTTAACATGTGATAATTGCAAACTTAACGCGTCGTGTTTGCCTGTTCGCATCGCCAAGTTTGCCTTTCTTCTGTCCAATTTCTCCCAGAACAGCGATTTTACCGATATTTTTTTGCCTTTTTCATCCATTATTTATAAATAATGTGTATCTTTACCGCACGAAATACATGGAAGAACCAAATGTAAGTTCCCCAAAATCGACGTCAGGGTCATCCACTGACGGCGGCGGAGCCGTAGGCAGAAGTGAACCGGAGTCCCCTCGAAAAGAGCAAGATTCAGCCCCCGAAAAGCCCTGGTTCGTTCTCTGGGTTCGCCCTCGTACAGAGAAGTCAGTTCGTGACAGTCTCCTTCGCGAAGGCTTCGAGGCTTTCGCTGCTACCAGGCAGGAGATACACACTTGGCGCAGAGGAGAACGCAGAAAGGTGGAGAAAGTGCTCATCCCATCCGTCGTTTTCGTACGAATGGGGAAGCAAGACAGAATTGTCGTGGAGCGCATGATGAACGTTTCAGCCCTGATGCGCGACCCCGCAAAGAAAGGAGCAAGAAGCAAGGGACAAGACGAATACGCCAGCATCAGCGCAGATGAGATGCATCTCTTCCGACAAATGCTCGGTCAGGAAACAGCCGACGTGAAGTTCGCCACAACAAACTTCACCATCGGAGAATACGTTCGCATCAAAGACTTCGATGCCGACTATAACAAAGCACAGATAGTCCGCATCTACGGAGACAACAAGACATACGTCGGTCTCCGCGTCAGCTTCCTCGGCTGTGCCTACATGCAAGTGCCCCTCAGCCGCATCGCAAAGCTCAAGCCCTGACACCATTCCCAATCATGACCAACGCATCCCACCATCCCTCGACCCGCATCGAGTACATCGACGCCTTGCGAGGACTCACCATGATACTTGTGGTATTCAATCACGTCGCCACCTTCGTCTGGGACCTCATGTGCCCGGGCATACCGTCCGTCCACATCTATCTCTCCCAGATACGCATGCCCATGTTCTTCTTCATCAGTGGCTTCGTGCTCTACAAGACTGAAACCGTCTGGAACCTGAGCCATGTCGGCCAATTCCTTCGCAAGAAGTTCATGGTGCAGATTATCCCCACCATCGTCTTCCTCACACTCTTCGTCCACATCATGGACCTGAACATGGAGACGACGCTGCTCTCCTATGCAAAAGACGGATACTGGTTCACCTACATCCTCTTCCAGTACTTCCTCTTCTACGCCCTCGCCCAACTCTGCTTCAAGAGGTACGCCAATCCCATCATGGTCGTGGCCGGCATACTCCTCCTGCCCATCTATCATCAACCCCTAACCAACCTCATCCCTCTCCCCGAAACCGTGAAGGGACTGCTCAGCATCACCTATTGGCACTACTTCCTCTACTTCGTCCTGGGCAGCCTCGTCCGTAAGCACTTCCAGCAAGTGGAGCAATGGCTCGACAGCCGCTGGCTCCTGCCCATCTGCATCGCGGCATACTTCCTGCTCAATATCTATCGCGACGTTCTCCCGGGACACGGCCACGGACTCATAGGCAGCTTCCTCATCGGACTCGTCCTCACCTTCACAGGCCTCACAGTGCTCTTCGCCTTTTTCCGGACAAACCAGTCACATTTCACTAAGGACAAAGTCCTGGGCCGCAGCCTGCAATATGTAGGACGCCGCACCCTCGACGTCTATCTCCTGCACTACTTCTTCTTGCCCCGCCAGCTCGGAGCCGTGATACCCGCATTCAAAGAGCACCCCATGCCAGTCATCGAAGCAGCATGCTCCCTCGTAATAGCCCTCATGATAGTAGCCTGCTGTCTCCTCGTCAGCAACATCATCCGCCTCAGCCCCCTCCTGGCTCACTACCTCTTCGGAGTCAAACAGCAACAAACCCAATAATCATCCCTCTCACTTCCCACTTCTCACTTCCCACTTCCCACTTCTCCCTTCCCACTTCTCCCTTCTCACCTCTCCCTTCTCACTTCTCACCTCTCACCTCTCACCTCTCACTTCTCACCTCTCACTTCTCACCTCTCACTTCTCACCTCTCACCTCATCCCTCTTCCATAATAAAATGCTCTACGACCACATCCATAACCTCGAGACATACGCAGGCCTCTCACCCGACATCATGGTCGGACTCAAGTTCCTTCGCGATGCCAAGCCCGACATAGCCAATGGCGTCTATCAGCTCACCCCACGCGTCAAAGCCATCGTCTCCGAGTACGAGACAAAGCCTTATAACGAGAACGGCTACGAAGCACACCGTCAGTACATCGACATACAGTTCACCCTGAAAGGCACAGAGCGCATTGCATGTCTCCCCATAGAGAAACTCACCGAGACAAAACCTTATGACGAAGATGGCGATTACACTCTATATTCCTCAGACGCCATCCATCAGCCACTGGAGATGACTATCGGAGCCGGCTACTTCGCTATCTTCTTCCCCCAAGACGGTCACATGCCAGGACTGAGTGCCCCAACTCCCGCACCCGTCAAGAAAGTCGTCGTAAAAGTACTATTAGCATAAAAAATCATCTTAAACCCCTTAAACTGCCCATAACCTCTCACCTATCACCTCTCACTTCTCACCTCTTACTTCTCACCTCTCACTTCTCACCTCCCACCTATCACCTCTCACTTCTCACCTCTCACCTCTCACCTCTTACTTCTCACCTCTTACTTCTCACCTCTCACTTCTCACCTCCCACCTATCACCTCTCACCTCTCACTTTTCACTTCTCACCTCTCACTTTTCACTTCTCACCTCTCACCTCTCACC
>JAGCNZ010000097.1 GCA_017645655.1 Bacteroidaceae bacterium
CTCGACAGCCTTGACCGCTCGTTCAACGAACAGCAGCTGGAAGCCTTGCGCCAGGAACTTGGCAAGAGCCGTGAGGGCACCAAGCATCAGCTGAACGTGTGGAAGAACCGCGGCTTTATCGAGTACTCCAGCCAGACGGGACTGTATACGAAAACGGAGGAATACCTTAAGATGTCTGATGTAAGAGGTAAGATGTAAGATGGAGAAATATGAACTTCAGAAGCTCCGCGACCTTCCCATTGAGGGGGTCGCAGAGCGACTTGGACTCTACGTGAGCCACCATAAATGCTTGTGTCCGTTTCATGACGATCATCATGCTTCGCTCTCGTTCCATATCGGGCGCAACACGTTCCGTTGCTTCGTTTGTGACGCTAAAGGCGGTGCCATAGATCTGGTAATGCGACATCTCGGCAAAAACTTCAAAGAAGCCTGCCAGTGGCTCTCCAACGGAGAGCTGGATTCAAGTTTCAAGATTCAAGATTCAAGTAACCTGAAACGTGAAACCTGGAACCTGAAACCATTCGACGCAAGTCGATATGAAAAGTATTTTGAGCATCCTTTCTTGAACGAGGAGGCGAGAAAGTTTCTCTTCGACGAGCGAAGGCTTGACCCAAGGGTTGTTCGCTGGTGCAGACTCACTTCATGGAAAGATAAGCAGGGCGTACCTTGGTTGCAAATACCTTATTATAATTGTGAGGGCAAGTTGGTGGGTATTCAGAACCGCAACCTCATTAAAGGTGCCCTTCCTCGCTTCCGCTTTCCCCAAGGCTCGCAATGTGGCATCTACAACCTGCCTGTGCTGAACCTGCTGAAGCCAGGCGATGAGCTCTACATAGCTGAGGGTTGTAGCGATTGCTGGAGTCTCTTATCAGCTGGCCATAAGGCCATCGCCATCCCGTCGGCTACGCTGCTAACGCGAGATGTAAGAAGTAAGATGGAAGAGGTAAGAGGTCGATTCTCCATTCAGTTTCACATGTGGCCAGATTGTGACGTTCCTGGCGAACGACTCTTCCTGCAACTTCAAAAGGTGTTGCCCTCGTTGGTCCACCACCAATTGCCACCCACCTGCAAGGATTTCAGCGAGTACTATTTGAAGGCCCCCTCTGGCTCCCCCTTTGGGGGAGTGGAAGAATGCTGAATGTATAATCTAACAATTATAATATGGATGATTTTAGAATACGACCTTACACCAAAAAGGAATTGGCGCTGATGTACTTCCCAGACAGCAGCCCACACACAGCCGTGAGCCACTTGATGAGTTGGATTCGACGCTGCACCCAGCTTTGTCAACAACTGCAGGAGATGGGCTACGAAACCACCTGCAAGACGTTTACGCCCCGTCAGGTAAAAGCTATCGTAGAGCAGTTGGGAAAACCATGAAGATGTAAGATGTAAGAAGTAAGATGGATGATGTTTTTTCGCAAATAAAGTACAGGAATCGTACGGCATCGCCAGCTATCGTCAGAATGGTGGCGGCGAATGTCGTACCTTTGTAGTGTCTTAAGAAGCAGGCACGAGCGCGTGCATTTGCACCCTCTCCGAGCCCACGCTTGCACATTCCCGGGAACAACACGTGCAGGCTCCGGAGGGGAAAAAATTGAAAATTCAAAATGTAAAACCAAGACTGCCATACCCCTGCTTGCAGTCCCCTCCCATTTGGGCGACTGGGGTCTTTAGAGGAACCACTGAATGTGGTTCCGGCCCCACAAAGGTGAGCGAATCACCATTCGCGAAGATGGGCAAAGGGTTAGGGAGAGGGGCTCATTATGATTCAGATTAAAGCAAAGCAACAGAACGTATCGTTCGAAAAGAACGTTGAGAAACTGGCCTACGTGCTCTCGGCACACCTGTACAACACGCTGGACGCCAGCAAGGTGATCGAGGAGGCTGCCAAGCGAAGCGGCATCAGCGTAGGCGTCATCAAGGCCGCTTGGGACGCAGCAGGCGAGGTTATCCGCACCTGGGCAACCGAAGGTCACAACGTGCCTCTGCCCGGTCTGGGCAGCATGCGCTTCAGCGTCCGCTCCAAGAGTGTGCAGAACGTGGAGGACGTCAAGACCTCGCTCATCTCTGCCCGTCGCGTTATCTTCACTCCATCCAAGGAGGTGAAGGACGAGCTGCAGGCCACCAAGATTGCCATCACCTGCTACGACAAGGACGGCAACATCGTGAAACGCGTGACCTCAGCCGACACTAACGATGTGGAAGACAACGATAACGACAACGTCAACGTCAACACTGGTGGCGACGGGAACGATAACCCAAACCCTAACGAGGGCGGTGGTGATAACCCCGGAGGTGGTGGCGATGAGCCAGGAGAGGATGAAGACTAATGAAGAGCGGGGCGAAAGCCCCCTCTCTTCAAGTGAAGAGTTAAGAGTGAAAAGTGAAGAATTTTATTTCATTGAACATTGAGCATTGAACATTATTCACGAAACAGTAAACTACTATGAACAAGACAATAAAAACTATTCTGCAAATCATCGGTTATGTTATTGCGGCTATACTGGGTGCTGCAGGAGTAAACTGCTTATTTTAAACTATGGACAAAAAAAAGAAGGTGCAGTACATTTGCGCTGTAATGCTGATTTGCACAAGCGTGATAATGGTAGCCTACCAGGTGTTTACCATTGCTGATGTGGCAAACGGACTTCTGTTCTACGTAGGACAAGCATTCCTTCTGGCAGGCTCCATCTTTGGACTCGACTATTACATTGATAAGGTAACGAATAGACCTTAGTAAGTTAAAATTGAAAATTGAAAGTTATGGAAAGTCGTGGAATTAGAAATAATAATCCATTGAACATTAGACGTTCTAAGGATAAGTGGCAGGGGTTAAGTACCTTGCAGGAAGATCGGGAGTTCTTCCAGTTTGTGAGTATGGAATATGGTTGGAGAGCAGCCTTTGTGATTCTCTGCCGAACCTACTATGGAAAGTACGGGTTGAAGACCATCAGGGACATTGTGTCCCGA
>JAGCNZ010000098.1 GCA_017645655.1 Bacteroidaceae bacterium
CTATCCTCGCACGGAGGAAGAGCGCGAATGGGAGCAGATCTGGCCCGTCAGGAAGTGGCTCTACCAGACTCCCGAGCAGATTCTCATCAAGGCTTCGAATGGTGCGTCGGACTTCGGAAACAAGTTCGGACAGCCACTCATCACGGGATCTGTGCTGACTTTCGAGCATCAGGAAGGTCAGGAGCAATATGCCTACGACAAAGTCATCATGCTGGCTGGTGGTGTGGGATACGGCACGAAGCGCGATTGCCTGAAGAAAGAACCTCAAAAAGGCAATAAGATTGTGGTTGTGGGAGGTGATAACTATCGCATCGGACTTGGTGGCGGCAGCGTTTCCAGCGTGGAGACTGGTCGCTATTCAAGTGGCATCGAACTCAACGCGGTACAGCGTGCCAACCCGGAAATGCAGAAGCGAGCCAACAATCTGGTGCGTGCGCTTTGCGAAGAGGAAGTAAATCCTGTCGTCAGCATCCATGATCATGGAAGCGCGGGACACGTCAACTGCCTCTCCGAACTTGTTGAAGAGTGTGGCGGACTCATTGATATGACGAAGCTTCCTATCGGCGACCCGACCCTCTCGGCTAAGGAAATCATCGCCAACGAAAGCCAGGAACGCATGGGACTCCTCATCGACGAGAAGCACATCGAACATGTCCGCAAGATTGCCGAAAGGGAACGCGCCCCGCTTTATGTGGTCGGAGAGACGACCGGCGATGCCCATTTCGCCTTCCAACAAGGGGATGGGAAGCGTCCGTTCGACCTCGATGTGGCTCAGATGTTTGGCCATAGTCCCAAGACCATCATGCGAGATAAGACGGTGGAGCGCAAGTACGCGCCAGTCGACCCTAAAGTCCTTAAGGACCTTAACGACCCTAAAGACCTTAAGGTCGCTCTCGAAAGAGTCCTCAGCCTTGAGGCCGTGGCCTGCAAAGACTGGCTGACCAACAAGGTGGACCGTTCTGTGACGGGCAAGGTGGCACGCCAACAATGCCAAGGCGAACTGCAGTTGCCGCTCTCGGATTGTGGCGTGGTTGCCCTCGACTATCGTGGTGTGAAAGGCATCGCCACGGCCCTTGGCCATGCGCCACAGGCAGCTCTTGCCGACCCCGCTGCCGGCAGCGTCCTCTCTGTTG
This sequence comes from Bacteroidaceae bacterium, assembly GCA_017645655.1. Taxonomy (GTDB): domain Bacteria; phylum Bacteroidota; class Bacteroidia; order Bacteroidales; family Bacteroidaceae; genus Physcousia. The sequence continues at coordinate 1,134 of JAGCNZ010000098.1, forward strand.
CGGAATCTCTGACAAACATCCTTTGGGCACCACTCGAGGAAGGACTTGACAGCGTCAGCCTCAGCGCGAACTGGATGTGGCCTTGCCGTGCTCAAGAAGGCGAGGACGCACGTCTCTATCAGGCAGTCGAAGCGTTGAGCAACTTCTGCTGTGCCCTTCAAATCAACGTTCCGACAGGTAAAGACAGCCTTTCCATGACGCAGAAGTACCCCGATGGAACTAAGATAATCTCTCCCGGAACGGTCATCGTCTCGAGTGGCGGGCAGGTGAGCGACATCAAGAAGGTCGTTTCGCCAGTCATTCAGAACTGCCCCTCGACCTTATATCACATAGACTTCTCATTCGATGAACTGCGTTTGGGCGGTTCCGCCTTTGCCCAAAGTTTGGGGAAAGTCGGGAGTGATGTGCCGACGGTACGCGATGCAGAGTACTTCCGCGACGCCTTCAACGCCATTCAGGACCTGATAAAGCGCGGTCTCATCCTCGCCGGTCACGACATCTCGGCAGGCGGCCTCGTCACTTGTCTGCTGGAAATGTGCTTCGCAAACACAGAAGGCGGACTCGAGATAAGCCTCAACAAGCTGAAATGCGACGATATCGTGAAGCTCCTTTTCGCAGAGAATCCGGGCGTCGTCATACAGGTTGCCGACAAACATCGCACGGAGGTCAAGAAGCTTCTCGAGGATGCTGGTGTCGGTTACGTGAATATCGGTAAGCCTTGCAAAGAGCGTCGTATCCTCATCGAAAAGGGCGAGGCACAGTATCTATTTGATATTGACAGCCTTCGCGAAGTGTGGTTCCGCACATCTTATCTGCTCGACCGCAAGCAAAGCTTCAATGGAAAGGCTAAAGAACGCTTTGAGAATCTGGGTAAGCAGCCGCTCAAGTGGAAGTTCCTGCCGAGCTTCACAGGCAAACTCAGCCAGTATGGTCTCAATCCGGACCGCAGGGAAAAGAGTGGCATCAAAGCCGCCATCATCCGAGAGAAAGGCACAAACGGCGAGAGGGAAATGGCCTACATGCTCTACTTGGCAGGCTTCGACGTGAAAGACGTGATGATGACCGACCTCATTTCGGGTAGGGAAACGCTCGACGACATCAACTTCATCGTCTTCTGTGGCGGCTTCTCCAACAGCGATGTACTCGGTTCGGCAAAGGGTTGGGCAGGTGCTTTCCTCTACAATCCCAAGGCAAAAGAGGCACTCGACCGCTTCTACAGCCGTCCCGACACACTCTCCCTTGGCGTCTGCAACGGCTGCCAGCTTATGGTGGAACTCGGTCTCATTGACCATTCAAAAGCCAAAATGCTTCACAACGACAGCCATAAGTTCGAGTCGGGCTTCGTCGGCCTGACCATTCAGCCCAATAAGAGCGTGCTGCTCGAAAGCCTGAGTGCTTCGAAACTCGGCATCTGGGTGGCCCACGGCGAAGGCAAGTTCAGCCTGCCTGGCAAGGAGGAAGACTACAACATAGTGCTCAAGTATAGCTACGACGGCTATCCCGCCAACCCGAACGGCAGCGACTTCTCGGCCGCAGGCATCGTCTCGTCGGACGGCAGACACTTGGCCATGATGCCCCACCTCGAGCGGGCTTTCTTCCCCTGGCAGTGCGGCTACTATCCCGCAGACAGAGAAGACGAGGTGACACCCTGGATAGAGGCGTTCGTGAATGCAAGGAAGTGGGTTGAAACAAAGTAAGAGAAATGTGGGAACTGCTTAAGACATTCTTCCAGATAGGCCTTTTCACCATCGGTGGCGGCTATGCGATGATACCGCTCATCGAGCAGAAAGTGGTCGACGAGAAGCACTGGGTGGGCCATGACGAACTGCTGGACCTGATAGCGGTGGCGCAGTCGTGTCCAGGCATCTTTGCCGTCAACATCAGCATCTTCATAGGAAACAAGCGGATGGGCAACAAAGGAGCATTCGTCAGCGCCTTAGGCACCTGCCTTCCCTCCTTCCTTTGCATCCTGGCCATTGCGCTTGTGTTCCAGCAGTTCCGCGAGAATGTCTATGTCGAGCACTTCTTCCGAGGCATCCGTCCGGCAGTTGTGGCGCTCATCGCAATTCCCGTCTTCCGCATGGCAAAGAGCGCGAAGATCAACAGATACAACATTTGGATACCTCTCGTCGCTGCTTTCCTCATCTGGATTCTCGGCGTAAGTCCCATCTTCATCGTCGTTGCGGCAGGCGTTTCGGGCTATGTCTATGGGAAATATTTAAAGGACGACTTCAACTCATAAAACGATGATAACGCTCCTGTTACAGCTTTTCTGGACCTTCTTCCTCATCGGTCTCTTCGGTTTCGGCGGGGGATATGCCATGATTTCTATGATTCAGGGCGAGGTCGTGGGACATTATCATTGGATGACAATGGGGCAATTCACGGACATTGTTGCTGTCAGCCAAAGCACTCCGGGACCCATCGGCATCAACTCTGCTACTTATGTCGGGTACACGGCGCTTGTCAACGCGGGTTACTCGCCTGCTTGGGGCATCCTGGGAAGCTTTATTGCCACGTTCGCGGTGGTGCTTCCGAGCTTCGTTTTGATGTTGCTCATCAGTAAGTTCCTCATGAAGTACAGGAATCATCCTTCAGTCGAGAACGTCTTCAGCGCCTTGCGTCCGGCCGTTGTCGGCCTATTGCTTGCAGCCGCGTTGCTCTTGATGAATAGCGAGAACTTCAGTTCGATGAGCGAGAATCCCTGGCGATTCTGCCTCAGCATTTTCCTTTTCTGCTTCGCTTTCATTGCCCAAAAAGTCTATCGTCTTGGGCCAATCCTCATCATTTTGCTTTGCGGATTTGCAGGCATCATACTTGGCCTGTAAGAGAGCATCAGCCCATTGTTTTAGACGCTCCTGCTATACAAGCAAAGGGTTGGCAATTTTTACCGTATCATTCTTCAGCCTTTTGTCAGTTTCTCAATTCTTGAAACAATTCCGCCTTCGCTTCTTTTAAATATCGATGAAAGTTCCTTAATGGTCTTTCCTTCGTGATAATAGGACAAAAGCCTTATATCATCGTCCTTGCTCCAAGGTTTATACGCATTGACGAAAAGTTTCTTTATTTCTTCTAATGTATAGGCATTTACCTCTCGCCGAACGAACAAGGAGGCATCAAGGCCTTGCTGGGTATAAAGGAACTCTGTAATAGATTTAGTTTGAGACACAATAGAGTTAATCTCCTCCAATGGTATAACATAAAGCAGTCCGGATTACAAGGTTCTCCACTAACACCAAGGACAATAGTAACCGGCATTTCCCTCGATTCTGAGAAAGCCTTGTAGTTCTTGAGCTTCTTTGGAGAAAACATGTCATTACCCAAGTCCTTACCCAAATTATCTCGCCATTTACATTCTATCGCAAACTCCTTGTTATTATATCTGAATACAAGGTCGGGGTTGCTATTATTCTCTGGTCTGACTGTACCTGTTGACTTGTCACCTTGCCATTCTTGCAAAACGAGCGGGCCATCATTCTGAATGTCAAACATACCAAGCACATAGTCCTCAAACTCTCGGCCTTTTAAGACTTCTTCTGATTGTGTAATAGCACGAATACGATTATAAATAGATAGGTAAGTTCGCGACAACTTCTTATGAATTGCGTGGATGCCCATATCTGCATAGTACATCCTTAGCAATACCTTGTCTTCTGCGACCTTCCATCGCTCACGGTGTTCAACCTGTTCTGCAGCCATCAAATAAGAATCTTCTGTCAGAAACACCACATCCGCTCTTCCTGCCAACAAAGGGAAAACGCTGCCATTCTTATTGATGTAACCACAAACGACATGCTGACAAATGGATAACACATACTCATTCCTTAATCTTGGGGTAGCTCCTTTGCCCTTGGGTTCATCACGCTTAAGCACAACAATCAGCATTCTGTCTTCCTGTCGAGCTTGCTCTATCTGCATATTGTTGACGTCCGTAAAACGATTCATAACAAACAGAATGGTTGGAACTCTAGCTACAAGTAATGCCTTCAGCACTTCTGATTCCATCTCTGTGGAATTAAAGCAACAGACACAATCCTTTTCTGACAAACTGTCTGTCCACCGAAATACATTATCATACAAGCCGATAGGAGTTTGTTTAGAGCATAAAAAGAGCGTCTTCTCCCTACTAAGCAACGCTTTATTACCTATCTTATCTATAATCTTCATAATGCAAGGTCATTTGGTCTTGAGCAAGTCTCGTACTTCCTTGTCGAAGTGAGAGTCAATATGTTGTGTCGGATTAAATAACTTTAATCTACCTCTGTTGTAGAAGTCTTTATTCTCCTCAACTTTCGCCTTTTAGCCCTCTGTTTACGACGGAAGCAAATTATGCAATTGTCGTTTCTTGTCGTTGTGCTCCATCTTTAAAAATATTTGCAATATGCCCGCTGATTCCAGACTTGTCAACGTCAAAGAATTGAGACATTGCTTTCTGAGTCGCCCATATTGTTTCATCTTTAATCACTACTTGTACCACCCCACCTTCTTCGCGGGCAGTTGGTACAAGAGGAACTGCTTTTCGTTGCTCATATTTCGTTAGCAGTATTATTTAATGTCCTCAAAGAAGCTTAGTCAATCATGAACAATTGTATGACGCTACAAAAGTAGTAAATAATTCTGTTTTAACAAGGGAAACAATGGAAATTTGCAAATAAATGGCAGATATAACTCTTTTTCGTATGGGAAATCTTCACACAAGGATATGGTCAAATCGACACGAGGATTCTTCGGACTATACGCGTAGTATCAACTCGTCCAGCATTTCAGGCGTGCCGTCGAGGCCTGTCATCTTCTTATACAGACGGCGGCGGGTGGAGGTGATTGCCTCTTTGCTGTGAGCGGTCAGAAGAGCCATCTCTGATGGTTTGAACTGCGCTTTTATCAGCAGGCACACACGAAGTTCTTGCTCGCTGAGTTTGTGGGCGGAGAGCAGGCGATGGGAAAACCCGTCGGAGAGGCTGTCAATCATGGTTTGAAAGCGCACCCAGTCATCGTCTGTCGGCAACTGCGCAGCAGAACAAAGCCTGCGCATTGCCATCGTTTCGGGCGAGGCGGCAATCTGGCTAACACGCTTGCCGGCGAAAAGCGCTTGCCTCTGTCGGTCGAGCTCGCGTTCCTCCCGACGCAAAGCAAAACGGAAGGCTGACATTCCTACAACGAGAAGCAGGCCCAGCAGAACTGCAACAAGCGTCGCCACGACCCTGCCGGAACGCCTTGATGATGCTGTCAGGATGCGCTCTTGCTCCTGCAGAAGCGCCCGCAGAAGCGTGTCGTTCGGAGCATTTCGGAGATAGTTTTCGGTCCTTGCCCTGTGCCAAATCAAGTCGAAATACAGCCTGTCGCTCTCCTTGAGGCTCGGGCTGTTGGCTCTCAACTCATTCAGGATGACCAAAGAACTGTCGGCATTCGTGGCAGAAAGGCTGTCGGCAAGCACCAACTTCTCGCGAAAAGAATGGTCGGAGCAAGAGACGAGGAGGAAAGCGAGGAACGCTCCTCTCACATATTGCTGAACTGCACGAGTATCCATACAAGGGCAATGAGCAACAGCATCACACTTGTGAAAGTCACCGAGAGGAAGGTGAACTGCTGGTTTCGCTTGGTTTGTTTAAAGGGATAGAGCAGGTGGGTGACCGTTATCCACGGGATGAGGCACACGAGAAACAGGCTGCCCGACAAAGGTGTGACATGCCGGAAGCCGCCTATATAAATATGTATAAGCAGCATCAGCAGCCAATAAAGACTGAAGGAACTAAGGAAGAAGGCTACGTACTCGTTCTTCTTCATGTACTTCGACGGCCAAAAGAGATACACGCAGGTCATTATGGCAGTCACCATTCCCCACATCGGCCAAGCTTCAATAATAAGATTGCTCATATCAAAACATTTAATGGTTAGAGGCCACAAAGGTATGATGATTCCGCACACCATGCAAGAAATGCAGTGTGCATTTAGTGTTCATTTCCAAAGACCAAGCTTTGCATGAAGAGGACGATGGTCGGAAAAGTCCTCCTCGCCTACCCAAGTGCGGTAGTAGGAAAGCGTCGCTTCCGGCAGAGACTTGAAAAGAGCCACGTGGTCGATGCAGATGTTGGGTGCATCGGCTGGGAAAGTCTTGTCGTATGGCGGGTTGAGGAAGAGGATATGCTTCTGCATCTCCTTGTAGAAAGGCATGCCTGGCTCGTCGTTCAGGTCGCCTGTCAGGATGAAAGGCTTCGTCCACTTGCGAGCCTCTTCGAGAATAATAGGGATGCTCGCCATGCGGTCCTCGTCGGTCAGGCTGAGGTGCGTGCAGGCCACAACATAATGTTTGAACTCGGCAACCAAGAGCATTCGAGGCTCTTCGCGGCCTGGGAGAGGGATCCGATGCACGCTCAGGGGCTTTTTCTTGCTGAGTATGCCGATGCCATATTTGCCTCCCTGGAAGTTGATGGCAGGGGCAAAGGTGCTGAACATCTTTGCTTCTCGGCCAATCTCCTCAAGAGAATAAAGTCCGCCATTGCGCTTCGTCACGCTGTCAACCTCTTGTATGGCAGCTACTTGAGCACGAGCCTTGCGCAGAATCTTTGCTTGTCGCTCGTGGTCAATCTTGCCATCAAGACCTGCGCCATGTTGTATATTATAAGATGTAAGGCGGAGAGTCCGCACTTTTTTAGCTTGCACAGAGGTTGAAGAAAGTGCAAGAAGTGCAACTAACAAGCAGAAAACAGTCCCTTTCATCGGATTTCGATTTCTTCCTTCACATCGATTTCCTGCCCATCCTTGTCGTAGAACTCATACTGAAGAAAAGCGAGCTTCTGACTTGGAATGACTTTAACGCCAAAGCCATACTTGATTTGCCACTTGCGACGCAGGCTGAAGATACCTTCGTTCAGGTAGGCGGCGACATACGGATGCACGTGAAGGGTAAATCGCTTCATGCCAAGTCTATAGTAGAGGAACTTAATCTTGCCCTCCAAGACCTTGTGGAAGAGGAAACTGCTCTTGATTTGACCCGTTCCTTGACATGTAGGACAAGCCTCCTCGACTGCTACATCCATCACGGGACGCACTCTCTGTCGGGTGATTTGCATCAGACAGAATTTGCTCAAAGGCAGGATGTTGTGCCGAGCACGGTCGCGTTTCATCAACTCACACATGTGCTCATAAAGTTTCTGACGATCCTCTGCCAACTTCATATCAATGAAGTCAACGACAATGATGCCGCCCATGTCTCGAAGACGAAGCTGACGAGCCAGCTCATCTGCTGCGCCAAGGTTAACCTCGAGGGCATTGGCTTCCTGGCTGTCGGCGTTGCGAGTGCGGTTGCCACTATTGACATCCACGACGTGCAAGGCCTCCGTGTGCTCGATGATGAGGTAGGCTCCGTGCTTGTACGACACGGTGCGGCCGAAGCCCGACTTAATCTGCCGTGTGATGTCGAAGTTGTCGAAAATGGGCAGACTGCCTTTGTAGAGTTTCACGACGCCAGCACATTCGGGCGCAATAAGGCTGACGTAGTCGTGCACCTCCTTATAGACGCTTTCGTTGTTGACGTAGATATTTGCGAAGTGCGGGTTGAAGAGGTCGCGAAGCATGGCTACCGTGCGACTCGTCTCTTCGTAGACAAGTGTCGGCAGTTCCTTGGCTTGCTGCACCTTCTTGAGTGTCGCTTCCCAACGCGCCACGAGCACTTTCATCTCGGCATCCAGCTCGCTTGTGCGCTTGCCTTCTGCCACGGTGCGAACGATGATGCCACAATTCTTGGGCTTGATACTTTCGATGACTTGCTTCAGGCGTGCTCTCTCGGCACTGCTCTTAATCTTCGTCGAGACGGAAACTTTGTCACCAAAAGGTGTAAAGACAAGGAAACGACCAGGGAAGGAAAGGTCGCAGGTCAGTCGAGGCCCTTTGGTGCTGATAGGTTCCTTGACTATCTGCACAAGCACCTCCTGTCCCTGTTGCAAAGTTGTCTGCACGCTGCCGTCCTTTGGCAAGTCGGGAAGCATGGATGCCTTCTCGAAGGAGTAGAGATTCTTGCGGTCGCTCTGGACTTGCTTCAAGTACTTGGCGTACGAGGCGAACTGCAGGCCAAGGTCGAGGTAATGCAGGAAAGCATCGCGCTCATGACCGACATTAACGAAGCAGGCATTGAGTCCGGGCATGAGTTTCTTGACTTTTGCCAAGTACACGTTGCCCACGGAGTAAGAGACGCTCTGTTCCTCCTCCTGATACTCTGCCAGTCGCTTGTCCTCGGTCAGCGCAATGGCGATTTTCTTCGGCTGTACGTCGATGTAGAGTTCGCTGGTAACTTCCATTCTTTTACAAAAAAGGTGACCGAACTGAGTACGTCACCTTTAGGCCTGAGAAGTTGTTTACTTGCTCTTATGTCTGTTCTTTCTCAGTCTCTTCTTACGCTTGTGCGTTGACATCTTGTGCCTCTTATGCTTCTTTCCGTTTGGCATAATTTTGGGTGTTTATGGTTAGTACTAATTATATATTTATACAATTTCGGACTGCAAAGATACAACTATTTTCCTAACCAAGAAAGATTTTACCTATTTTTGTTGAAAAAAAGTTGTCCTTTGATGTGATTCGTGCCGAAAAAGCTGTACTTTTGCATCATGATTTCATCATTTGGAACGCAATTAGAGCGATGGTATGAGTCTTTTGGTCGCGACCTTCCTTGGAGAAGAACAAGTGACCCCTACCTCATCATGCTGTCAGAGTTCATCCTGCAGCAGACACAGATTGTGCAAGGGATGAGCTACTACCTTCGCTTTGCAGAACGATTTCCAACGGCTCAGAGTTTGGCAGAGGCAAGTGAGGAAGAAGTGCTCCGACTCTGGCAAGGATTGGGCTATTACAGCAGGGCTCGAAACCTTCACAAAGCGACTCAAAAGATAGCCGAGGCTGGCTGTTTTCCCAAGGATTACAACTTCGTGAGGGCTTTGCCAGGTGTGGGCGACTACACAGCTGCTGCCATCATGAGCTTTGCCTTCGGGGAGCCTTATGCCGTGCTCGACGGCAATGTGCAACGCGTCCTTGCTCGCCACTTCGGCATCAACGAACCTATCGATACGACGCAAGGAAAGAAACTGCTTCGTGCACTTGCTGACGAGATGCTCGACCGCCAGCGCCCTGCCCTCTACAACCAAGCCATAATGGATTTCGGAGCATGCCTTTGCAAGCCTACCGCACCGCTATGTGAGACCTGTCCGCTTGCCGAAACCTGTGAAGCCTTAAGCACTCGCCAGGTGGATAAACTGCCCGTCAAATCAAAGCGCACAAGTGTTCGCGACAGATACTTTACCTATATATATACGCGAACAGAAGACGGACAAACGCTGCTCCATCGCAGAGGAAGCGGCGACATCTGGCAAGGCCTCTTCGAATTCCCAATGATAGAATCGGACAAGCCCCTAACCCTTGCCGAGGTGGAAGAAAAAGTTAAGGCTAAGGCTAAGCTTGAACTCGTCGCTCAGGACGTCCGCCACCAGCTCACCCACCAGCACCTTCATGCCGACTTCTACCTCCTCACCTTGCCCACTGACTATGAAAGCACAAAAGGACAATGGGTCGAAGAAAAGTCCCTCGACCACTATGCCCTTCCGCGCCTCCTGGAGAGGCTATTGGAGAAAATAATGTGACTGCTGTTTTATGCTGGACAGGAGCCTTGCGAAGTGCAGAAGGCGATAAGGCCTACAAGGGCAACGACTGCCAAAAACACCAGACCGATAATGGTGAGGATGCCAGAGAACTTCAGGTAAGCGCGTAACCCGGCAAAGCCGCGAGCCAACTGAGCCTCATCGCCTGTCAGACATGCTTTCTTTACGCCGTTAGCGAACTGAAATCCCTTCACGAGAGGGTAAATCATGATGAGGGCACAAACCACATAGATGGGACCCATGATAACTCCTCCGCCAAGCATTGGAGTTGGCGGCAACACCATCGGAGCAATCGTGACTACAACACCTATAACAAAATAGAGTGCCATTGCGATAGCACCAACGACTACGAGGAACTTCGCCCACTTGGCAGCACTCAGCAAGTCGGCCTTTATCGTCTCGTCGACCACCATTCCTGTCTTGATTTCTTCTTCCATAACATTAAACGTTTTTAGTTAATACTGAATTTAGAGTCTCATCCGCCGCAAGGTTACGAAGAAGTGAGGCTTATTATTTTTCGTTGACAAAGTTACGAAATATTCTATATTTCACGCAAGTTTTCGTAGAATATTTTCTCATTTTCTACCAAAGAAGGCCTTTTTCAACGGTTTTTGAGGAAACCTGTGACAATCTGAGACCTGGTCTTCTGCATAGGGCTTACAGAGACGCTGAAAAACGCATGCCGTGACGATGGCAAACGCGACGTGTGACGATGGCATACACGACACGTGACGATGACCAACGCGACGTGTCGCGTTTGCGAACGTCACGTGTCACGTTGAAATGGTCAACAAATAACTTCCGCGACCGCGATGTCATGAGGTTCGCTTGGAACCTCATCGAGAAGCTGGAAAGGGAAGCAGATTCCTGTCAGCCGAGTAAGTGTGAGTTTGGGCAGAAGGCGGTCGTAATAACCTTTTCCTCTGCCCAGCCGATGCCCTGGCCTATCGAACGCCATACCAGGAATGAGGGCAAGCTCAATATCACCATAGCTTTCAGGGAGGAAAAGAGGTCCTGTAGGCTCCATAATGCCGTAGGGCCCCTCCCGTAAAGACGTCTCGCCTTCGTAGTGATGGAGTTCCAACTCTTCGCCCTTCACAACTGGCAAAAGCACATTCTTCCTCTTCTGAAAGGCCTCACAAATCAGCCGTCTGACATCCACTTCGTCGGCAAGAGGGTAATAAAGCAGCAGAGTGCCTGCCTCCTGCCACCAAGCAGAAGCAAGCACTCTGTTCGTTATTTCTTCCGACATCGCCGCCAGTTGAGCAGCGGTGTGTTCCTTTTTTTGCGCCCTGATGTATTGGCGCAAGGAATGTTTCCTCCCCCCATAGGGAGAGTTAGAGGAGGGCTTCATTTCTTAGCCTTCTTAGCGGCCTTTTCCTTTGCCTTATCGTACTTCTCCCACAACTTCTTCTTAGCGCAAAGGGCTTTCTGAGCTTCCGTGCTTGCAACGGCGGCTGCTTCAGCGGCAGCCTCATCCTCAGGACTTGCCCAATCGAACTGGAAGCTCTTCTGAATGTTCCAATAGCCACGAGTGAAGTCGGGGAATGCTACGGCGCAACAATTGTTGTCCATCGAGAGCGTACCAAGCTCTGCCAGACAACACCACTCAGCGAGGTCGTAGACATCCATGTCGAGACGCAAACCGTTCTGCAGACAATAGACGAGGCGCGCGTCCATGAAGAAGTCCATACCGCCATGTCCGCCTACCTTACGAGCCATTTCACCATACTTCTTTATGATGGGGTGCGTGTACTTCGCCACAAGTGCATCCTGCTCTGTCTTTGGCAGGAAGCCGTGAGAGCTGAGGTCGTCCACCTTCGGAGCCACACCGCTGGCAGCGAGTTGGCTCTTGTCGAGGGCATAGTGCTGCTCGGGATACTTCGTTGCATAACCCTTCGTGCCCGTCAGTTTATAGAGACGGTTATAGGGCTGCGGGTTCATCACATTGTGCTGTATCTCAACAACCTTACCGAGTTCCGTACGCATCAAGGTTGTTGTCTGGTCGCCGTTGCGATAGTTGTTGCAGGGCTTACCAGTCTTCTTCTCGACATATTCCTTGCCGTGAACACTCTTGGTATCCATTGCAACGAGCGTCTTGAAGCGGTCGCCGCGATGGATGTTCATGGCGAGAGCAACGGGACCGAGTCCGTGCGTAGCATAGACGTCGCCACGATTCTCCATGTTGTACTTCATGCGCCAGCCCAGTTTGTCCGGGTCGCTGCCATCGGGATTCTTCCAGTAGTAGTCCCAGAAGTCGTCGAGGTTGTGGATGTAAGCACCCTCGCCGCGAATCACTTCGCCGAAGACGCCCTGCTGCGCCATGTTGAGCGTGTTGAGTTCGTACCAGTCGTAGCAGCAGTTCTCGAGAATCATGCAGTGCAGACGCGTCTTCTCAGAGAGTTCGATGAGTTCCCAGCACTGCTCGAGATTCATGGCGCTGGGCACCTCGATGGCCGTATGCTTACCGTTTAGCATGGCACACTTAGCAACGGGGAAGTGATGATCCCAGTCGGTTGCCACATAAACGAGGTCAACATCCGGGCGTTTGCACAGCTCTTCATAGCCCTTCTCACCGCTGTAGATGTCTGCTGGCGGGAGTCCTGCGTTGCGCAGATACTTTTGGCAAGCCTCAGCGCGAGCAGCCTCGTAGTCGCAAAGCGCTACTATCTGTGTGCCTGGAATGTGGGTAAAGCGCTCGACAGCTCCAGGTCCGCGCATTCCCAAGCCGACGAATGCGACACGAACTGTTGCCATCTTCGGGGCCGTCAAGCCAAGGACGTGTTGCTGACCGGCAGGGCGTGTGGGTGTTTCAACAACAAGGGTTCCTTTGTCCCAATGTGTTTTTGTAGTTGGGCTAAGACTTTGTGCCATCGAAGTGACACTGAGAAATGCTGCCGCAAAGAGGGCGAGCGAGAGATGTTTGATGTTCATAGTATTTTTTAGTTTTAGTGCATTTGCAGCACAAAGATACTAAAAGTTTCCTAATCTCGCACGCTTTTCGTGCAAAAGAAGTGAAAAAAGACAACTTTTTCTACTCGGATGCCCACTTATTATATAATATGTATTACCTTTGCAAGATAAAAGATATGACATGGAGAGGAAGAAGCTGCTAGGCATGACGCTTGGTGAACTGAAGGAAGTTGCTGCGGTGGCAGGGCTGCCAGGCTACGCTGCGAAGCAAATCATGCAGTGGCTCTATGGCAAACGCGTGAGGAGTATCGAGGAGATGACCAACCTCTCGAAGAGCGGCAGGACTGCCCTGGCAGAGTGCTACGAGGTGGGCTGCGTGTCGCCAAGCGACGTTCAGCAGAGCATCGACGGCACCGCCAAGTACCTCTTCCCCACGGAGAGCGGGCAGCAGGTGGAGTGCGTGTTCATTCCCGACGGCGACCGGGCGACGTTGTGCGTCAGCAGTCAGGCTGGTTGCCGAATGGGTTGCCGATTCTGCATGACAGGCCGACAGGGTTTCGGCGGCAACCTTACTGCGACGGATATACTGAACCAGGTCTATTCCGTGCCGGGGAGCGAGCAGCTCACGAACATTGTCTTCATGGGACAAGGAGAGCCGATGGACAACCTCGACGCTGTGCTGCGTGCCACGCGCTTGCTGACGGATCAGGACGGATGGGCTTGGAGCCCGAAGCGCATCACAGTCTCCACCGTCGGCGTCAGAAGGGGTGTGGAACGCTTCCTCCGTGAGAGCGAATGCCACCTTGCGATAAGCCTTCACAATCCTTTCCCGGAGGAACGTCTTGCCATGATGCCTGCGGAAAATGCTTTCGGCATCGTCGAGTTGCTGACACTGCTGAAGCAGCAGGACTGGAGCCACCAGAGGAGGCTCAGCTTCGAGTACATCGTCTTCGGCGGACTCAATGATTCTGAGCGGCATGCGCGAGAGTTGGTGCGTCTGCTTGCGCCCTTGGAGTGCCGCGTCAACCTGATTCGCTTCCACGAGATACCCGACACGCCCTACAGAGGTGCGTCCGAGGAGAGGATGATCTGGCTGCGCGACTACCTGACGAGGCATGGCGTGACGACGACCATACGCGCCAGCCGAGGGCAGGACATCTATGCTGCTTGCGGCTTGCTGCATGCGGCCACCTCCATCTCCCCCTTGGGGGAGTGCCAACAATCTGGGAACCTTAACATAAAATAATGTACCTAATTATTATGATACCTCACAACCTGAAACACTCCCTACTGGGAGGGACGCAGAGGGCGCTTGTCCTTCTTCTTTGCTTAGCATCATTCTTAGTTAGTTGCCAGAAGGAGCAATTCTTCCCGCAAGCCAGCGGACGTCCCTACGAAGTGCTTGTCGTGCTCGACGAGAAGACGTGGGAAGCTCCGGCGGGCCGTGCTTTGTTCGACATCCTCGACACCGACGTGCCCTGTCTGCCGCAGAGCGAGCGCTCGTTTCACATCACGCAAATCGAGCCGAAAGACTTCAGCGCGAACTTTACCATCTTCCGCAACATCATACAGGTCAACATAGACAAGACGCAGTTCTCGCGAACAGGTATGCGATTCACGCGAAACAAGTATGCGATGGACCAGATAGTGCTCGCCATCAACAGCCCGAGCCTGGAGGATTTCCGGCAGTTCTGCATCGACCACAAGCAGGAGGTCATCGACTTCCTGACGCGCTCGGAGATGAACCGCCTCATCAAGGAACTGGAGCAGAAGTACTCGAAAGTCACCTTCGACTTGGCATGGCAGATTTTCACCTGCCGATTCCATGCTCCCAAGGAACTGACCAGCTACAAGAAGGGCGAGCAGTTCTTCTGGACGAGCAACAACACGGCGAGCGGCCTGGAGAACATCGTGATGTACAGCTACCCGTATGAAGGGCCGGAGACGTTCAACAAGGAATACATGGTGGCGAAGCGCGACTCCGTGATGAAAGTGAACCTGCCGGGCGAGAAACCTGGCATGTACATGAAGACAGACTCCCTCTGCACCATCATCAAGCCGATAAACGTGCACAACAGCTACGCGATGGAGATGCGCGGCCTCTGGTACATGGAGAACGACGCCATGGGAGGTCCCTTCGTAAGCCACTCCCGCGTGGACACCGAGACGAACCGCGTGGTCGTAGTCGAAGGCTTCGTCTATGCTCCGGAAAAGATGAAGCGCGGCCTCATCCGCAGGCTCGAAGGCTCGCTCTACACCCTGCAACTCCCGCAGGAGCAGTACTCGCTCATCGACACGGGACTGGAAGAGGAGAAAGGACAAAAGACATCGGAACCCGCATCGAAGGGAGGAAAAACAGACTGACCACGTCGCCTCCTCAAACATCACGTGGGTAAAATGAAAATATCACGTGGAATATTTCAAATATCACGTGGGTAAAATGAATTTATCACGTGGGTAAATTTCAAACATCACGTGCCGCGTTTTCCGGCACACCAGCATAACACAGAAAACAGACCAGATAAAACAAGTCACCTACATGGAAAAACTCAAGATAGCCATCGCCCTCATTGGCGATGAGGGCACAGGAAGAGACCTCGTCGGCCCAGTCTGCGACGACCCCGCAATGCTCGAACTCTGCACGCCCGTCATTTACAGTGAAGAGGCGGCCCGTCGCGAACTCGACAGCCAGAATGCAGACGCCATGGTGCTCTACACAACTGCAGAGCCCCCCAAACGCCCCGCACAGACCATCGAGATAATCGTGACGGACAAGGTCAACCTCATGCCGCTCGCAAAAGAACCAACGACGGAAGACATCGTCAGGTTCCGCGACATCCTGGAGCGCGACTTCGACGTCCGCTCGCCCCGCATCGCCATCGTTCAGGAGAGCGCCATGCAGAACCCCGACCTCGCGTCTCAGGTTACGACAGAGCAAGGCATCAACACCTACGGACCCTACACCTCAGAACAACTCCTCAGCGAAGACACGGCGTCTCACTTCGACGGCATCGTCGTCCCCGAAGGCAGCACACTCACATCCGGGCTTTCAGGAGACGCACCGGCACGCTTCTTCGCAGGCATGGAGCCTGTCGTCACAGCAGCCTGCCAGCCGCTCCGCAAGGAGGAGACAGAGGAAGGACTGGCCGACGTGTCTGCCCTGACAAAGCCTATATACACGGCCATCGACATCATCCGCAACCGCACTTTCTACGACGAGGCACGCCAGGCCCCACTCCCTAAGCTCTTCCGCGACAAGCGCGACGACCGCAAGAGAGACGACACGCTGCAAGCAAACGACAACAACGACAGCAACAACAACACAGACAACAACGACAACACAGAACAGGCATCATGAGCACAAGTTCAGACATGCAGTCACTGATGAACCGCTACGGCATCGTAGGTCGCAACGAAGCACTCCGCGAAGCACTCGCCACAGCAGTTCTGGTCGCACCTACCGACCTCTCCGTACTCATCCAGGGCGAGAGCGGCGTCGGCAAGGAAGTCATACCACGCATCATCCACGACCATAGCAAGCGCCGCGGCAAGACGTACATAGCCATTAACTGCGGCTCAATACCCGAAGGCACCATAGACAGCGAACTCTTCGGCCACGAGAAAGGAGCCTTCACCAGTGCCATAGGCGAACACGAAGGCTACTTCGGCGCTGCCGACGGAGGCACACTCTTCCTCGACGAGGTAGGAGAGTTGCCCCTCAGCACACAGGCCCGGCTCCTGAGAGTCTTGGAGACCGGAGAATACCTGCGAGTCGGGAGCAGCACCCCACGCAAGACAAACGTCCGCATCGTCGCGGCAACCAACGTCGACATCCCCAACGCAATCAAGCAAGGACGCTTCCGAGAAGACCTCTACTACCGCCTCTGCACCATCAACATCAAAGTGCCGCCACTGCGCAAACGACAGGGAGATGCCGTACTGCTCTTCAAAAAATTCGCACTCGACACCGCCAACCGATACAACATACCAGAGCCCATCCGTCTCACACCCGAGGCTGAAGAAGTGGTCAACTCCTACAAGTGGCCCGGCAACATACGCCAGCTCCGCAACATCACCGAGCAGCTCAGCATACTCTCGGAAAGCAGAAGCATCACCCCAGAACTGCTCGCTAAGTACGGCATCACGCCAAACTCCGACACCGACACAGGCATAGCGACCATCGAGGGAAGCAACTCCGGCACTCAGCACGACTATGAACAGGAGATTAAGATACTCGCACACGCCGTCTTCGAACTCCGTTCCGAAGTGCAAGAGCTAAAGGAAAAACTGCAAGGGCACAACTGGAGCCAAGCTGCGGCAAGCACCACATTGCCCGCTCCCCTGCCTCCACAGAAAAAGGCACCGCATGCACCAGCCGACGAGCTGGACATACCGACCGCAGAAGAAATAGTGGACGACGACACACTCAACATCGGAGACATGGAGAAACGCAACATACTGCTCGCCCTTCAGCGCAATCACTACAAGCGCAAACTCGCCGCGGAAGAGCTCGGCATCAGCGAAAGAACTCTCTACAGAAAGATAAAAGCATATGGCATCGATGAATAGAAAAGTCACCTCACTATTGCTTCTGCTTGCCACGCTTGCCTCGGCCTGCACCATCAGCTACCGTTTCAATGGCGCAAGCATCGACTATACAACCACCAAAACCATCCAAATCGACAACTTCCCCATCCGAAGCGCCTA
The DNA here is from genome assembly GCA_017645655.1 of Bacteroidaceae bacterium. Lineage (GTDB taxonomy): Bacteria > Bacteroidota > Bacteroidia > Bacteroidales > Bacteroidaceae > Physcousia. The sequence continues at coordinate 18,398 of JAGCNZ010000098.1, forward strand.
CGTCTGGGCACCAATGCAAAGCATCTTCCAGAACCGAATAACCGAAGTCTTCATGAACCAGACGAAGCTTCAGCAGGTGAAAAAGAACGGCGACCTGCAAATCGCAGGCGAGATAGTTGCCTTCGACCAGTTCAACAAAGGCATATCGAGCAACGGCTACAGCAGCCAAGTGCAACTCAAGATGACGGTCAACGTCCGATTTGTCAACAACAAGAAACACGACGAAGACTTCGAAAGACAATTCACCGCCACGACAGAATACGATGCCACACAGCAGTTGAATGCCGTCCAGGAAGAGCTCGTCACACAAATGACCAAGGATATCGTCGACCAAATCTTCAATGCAACAGTCGCCAACTGGTAAACATAAACCCGACATATGCAACGACACATCATAGAATACATCAGAAGACCAGACACCATCGACGGCGAAGCGATTGCACAACTGCAGAGACTCGTCCAGGAACACCCCTATTTCCATGTCGCCAGAATACTCCTGCTGCAAGGCCTCTACAGGAAGCACGACCCGGCTTACGACGAGACATTACGCCGCACAGCCATCCTCGTGCCAAGTCGCGAAGCAGTCTTCCGCCTGACGGAAGAGCCTCACTACACCCAAGCAGAAGAGCAAAAACGCTACGACGAGACAGCAGATGCATCGGAGTCGCGTACCGTGAGCCTCATCGACACCTTCCTCGAAGCACAAACTCCCGCTTCGCCCGTCAGTCATCCCATCGATGCATCACAAGACTACATTGGCTATATCTTGCAACGCGAAAGCCAACAAAGCGACCAAAGGCAGGAAGCGTTGCCAATGAACGGAGGAGGCGTCGTCGAGGACTTCCTTGAAAACGAGCATGGCAGAATCGTTCTTGACGATAACATCGAAAGCGAAAAAAATGAACAAGAAAAGGAACAAACTGATGCAAGCCTTTCGACGCAAAACAACGAAACAAGTGAGATCTTGACTGAAATAATGGCCGGAATTTACATAAAACAAGGCAAATATGAGAACGCAGTGAAAATTATCAGGCAACTTTCCTTGAAATATCCAAAAAAAAATCGTTACTTTGCAGACCAAATTCGGTTTTTAGAGAAACTGATTATCAATAATAAACACAAATAACAACATAACAAACACACAAAACATGTACACATCTATCGTAATCCTGATTGTGCTGGCATCCATTCTTATGTGCCTTATCGTACTGATTCAGGAGTCCAAGGGCGGCGGTTTGGCTGCCGACTACTCCAACAACAACCAGATTCTTGGCGCTCCCAAGACAACCAACTTTATTGAGAAGGCTACCTGGTTCCTCGCTGGCGCCATGATTTTCCTGAGCGTCATCAGTGTTGCATTCCTGCCCGGTGCAGGTCACGACGACTCTGTGATGCAGCAGCAGGCCATCGAGCAGGCTGCCACGAACCCTGGCAACGTGCCTGCAATGGAGCAGCCTGCTGCTTCAGAGGCTCCTGCAGAGGCTCCCGCAGAAGCTCCTGCTCAGTAATCTGACAAAGAACACAACGAACCTCCCCCTAAAGGGGAGGCTTTTTTGTTTATGAAGAAGGCCATACTCATTGCTGACAGCGGCTCGACAAAGACGGACTGGCTCCTCGTCGCTCCAGACGGGACGCAGTGCGAACTGCATACGGACGGCATCAATCCCGCGCGCGACACGCGCGTATATATATATAATGTATTGTATCACGATTTGCTCCCTCTGCTGCCGCAAGGGTTGGAGCTGCAAGCCGTCTATTTCTACGGAGCAGGTTGCATCGAGCCGTTCAGCAAGACCGCGCAGGGCGTCATCGAGGAGGTGCTGAACTGTCCTGCCGAGGTGGAGAGTGATTTGCTGGGTGCTGCGCGTGCTCTCTGCGGACGCGAAGTCGGCATAGCATGCATCCTTGGGACGGGTTCCAACAGTTGTCTCTACGACGGGCGGGACATCGTGAAGCACACACCGGCACTGGGTTACATCCTGGGCGACGAAGGCAGCGGCTCGTATCTCGGCAAGACGTTGCTGAACGGCATCTTCAAGGGAATGCTTCCCGAGGCACTAAAGGATGAGTTCTGCCGCGAGTTTAGTCTGTCGATGTCCGATGTCATCGAGCGTGTCTACCGCCTTCCCGCTGCCAATGCCTTCCTGGCATCGCTGGTTCCCTTCATTGCCGAGCACCGCTCGCACCCTGCTATCCGCGAGATGCTCATCCAGTCTTTCCGTCTCTTCATCGAGCGCAACATCTGCATTTACGGGCGCCGGGAATTGCCCATAAACTGTGTCGGAGGCATCGCTTTCCAGTTCGAGGATGAGCTCAGGACTGCAGCTGCGGAGGAAGGCATGCAATTAGGAAGGATTTTGCGTCGCCCGATTGAATCGATTGCGCATTATTATTACAAAAGGTATTAAGTCTTTTGCAATATTCCTCTTTTGTCGCGAAACATGTTAAAGAACATAGGATAAAGTGTTGCACAGTGCATAATAATTCCATAACTTTGCACTCGTTATCCTGAAAACAATCTTTTTACCTTAAACAAAAGCTAATACCAAGGGAGGAGAGAAGCTGTGAAGCCACTCTCCTTTTTTCGTAATGTAACTACAATTCCCGCTGCTTTGGCGAGGGAACGACTATAGATATGAGGAACGAAATGAAGTTGGAGGTTTGCTGCGGCGACTTGGAGAGTGTCCGTGCGGCAAAGGAAGGCGGAGCCCATCGCATTGAGCTCTGCAGGGACCTTGATGTGGATGGACTGACGCCGTCGGCAGAGATGATGGCGGAGGCGATTGGCATGGGCATTCCCGTCCAGGTGCTGATTCGGCCGAGGGAGGGTGATTTCGTTTACGACGAGACTGAGGTTCAATCCATGCTGGACGACGTGCGGCTGGCTAAGCGACTGGGCGCAAACGGCGTGGTGATAGGCGCACTGAAGTGCGACGGCAGCATCGACCAGGAGACGATTCGTCGTCTTGTGGACGAGGCAACAGGTCTGAGCATCACGTTTCACCGCGCATTCGATGTTTGCGCGCAGCCCGAGGAAGCCTTGGAACAGATTGTCGCTTTAGGCTGTCACCGCCTGCTCACCTCTGGCCAGGCCGCGACGGCCGAGGAGGGCATTCCCCTGATCAGGAGGCTCGTCGAGCTGTCGGCAGGCAGACTCGTCATCATGCCAGGCGCCGGTGTCAGCCCCGAGAACGCCTCTCGCATTCTGTCCGAGACGGGTGCCCACGAGATTCACGGCTCGCTCCGCAGGAACGGACACACGGATTCCGAGTCAGTTAAGGCGGTTTGTAATGCCTTGCTTTCCAAGTAAAGGCGGAGCGTTGAGAAACGTCGCCTGTGATGATTGGAGACTAAGCACGTGTCGTTTGAAATTTACCCACGGGATAAATTCATTTTACCCACGTGATATTTTAAATATTACACGTGATAATTTCATTTTACCCACGTGATGTTTCCAAACTAAACACGCACCGTTTGAAACTTAGGCACGCGCGGTTATCTGATTCTGGGCGCGTATGACATAAAACAAGCCCGCATACGAGAGCTTTTTCTCACATGCGGGCATTAAATTTATTCTTCGACGAACAGCTCCTCGGGCTCCTTTCGCACCTTTGGCGTCATTTCCTTAGCCGGATAGCCAAGTGGTATGATGACGACAGGCTCTTCGTTCCCGGGCATTTGGAACAGTTCGTGACATCGTTTGGCATCGAAGTTGCAGACCCAGCACGAGCCAAGTCCCTGCTCGGTGGCTGCCAGACAAAGATGCTCCACCGCGATGGCGACGTCGATGTTGCCGTGAGGCTTGCCATCCTCGCGCACCCACTCCTCTTCATGAAGCAGGGAGGCAAGAACATACAGCGGGGCTTCGGCGAACCAAGGACGTGTGTAGCAGGACTGAAGCTTTGCCCTACCCTCCTGACTGCGAACGATGCGGAACTTCCAGGGCTGCCTGTTCACAGCAGACGGAGCAAGCCGCATACACTCCTTGAGGTACGCGACTTTATCATCCTCCACAGGCTTGTCGAGGTAACCACGACAGCTGTAGCGGCTCCGAATAATGCCGAGAAGACTTTCCAAACTACTTCTTTAGGACTTTATAGCTTGTCTTGCCGTTCTTGATGACGTATGTGCCGGCAGGAAGACCCTCAAGAGAAGCGGATGTCGTGCCATTGTCGCCAGGCTGATAGGTGCGCATGAGCACGCCGCCCACGCTGTAGATGTAGGTGGGCTGGGGAGCTGCATTGGTAGGAGCAGTGATGCGTGTCACCTGGTCATTCACCTCGCCAAAGGTGAACTTCTGCATGTCGGAAAGCGGATAGGACACCGATGCCAGACCGGATGTGATGACAAGATAACCCTCGCTGTAGGTCACGACGGGCTTTTCGCTGAATGCAATCTCCAGCATACCACCGGACTTCTGATGCACGAACAGAGCAGTGTCTGCCCAAGAAGCTGCCGTTGCGACAAAGGCAACCAGCATGGAAAGAATCATTTTCTTCATAATCTCGATTTTTTAGAACTTTGGGACAAAGATACAACTTTTATTCCAAAGCACAAAGATAATGCCAAGTTTTTTTCTACAGGCTTTGTAAAATTCGCTTTAGGACTACTGTCGCAGAGATTTCACGATTAGCCGCTTCCGGAATGACCAGGGAAGAAGGCGCCTCGATGACATCGTCGGTGACTATCATGCCGCGGCGGACGGGCAGACAATGCATGAAATGGGCGTTGTTCGTCCAGCCCATGTGCTCTGCATCGACCGTCCAATGCATCATCTGATGGTAGTCGTGCAGTATCTTTCCATAGGCCTCTGGACGCGTCACACCCGGGCAACTCCAGTTTTTTGCATAGATGAAGTCAGCTCCCTCGAAAGCCTTCTTCTGGTCGTACTCCACGCGAGCATTGCCCACGAACCTCGGGTCGAGCTCATAGCCTTCGGGGTGCGTGATGACGAAGTCCACGTCGGCAGCATTCATCCACTGTGCGAAACTATTGGGAACAGCCTGCGGCAGGGACTTTGGATGCGGCGCCCAAGTGAGCACGACCTTAGGCTTTCCAGAGTTCCTGGAGTGTCCTGAGCACCCCGAATACTCGGAAATTGTTATCAGGTCGGCAAAGGCTTGCAGCGGATGCACAGTCGCCGTCTCCATTGCAAACACGGGTTTACCGCTGTAGCGCAAGAACTGGTGATAGACCGTCTCAGCATAGTCGTATTCACGATCCGTGAGGCCCGCAAAGGAACGGATGCCAATGACGTCGCAGTAGCTGCCCATCACGGGAATGGCCTCCAGCAGGTGCTCGCTCTTGTCGCCGTCCATGATGACTCCCCTCTCAGTCTCGAGTTTCCATGCACCTGCATTGACATCGAGCACGATGACGTTCATGCCGAGGTTCATGGCTGCCTTCTGCGTACTGAGACGCGTGCGTAGGCTGTTGTTGAAGAACACCATGAGCAGCGTCTTGTTCTTGCCAAGTGTGTCATACTTAAAGCGGTCGGCTTTTATCTCCGCTGCCTCCCCGAGTGCCTGCTTCAGGTCGCCCAGGTCTTCTACATTAAGGAAACTTCTCATTATATACGATTCGACGATTTACGGATTACGGTTTGTTTATTACTTTAGGCTTCTTTCTCTTATCTCCACGCGTCGTATCTTGCCGCTGATGGTCTTGGGCAATTCATCGACAAACTCAATGATACGGGGATATTTATAGGGAGCGGTCACACGCTTGACGTGCGCCTGCAACTCTTCTATGAGGGCATCACCGGCTTTGTCCTTCCACTCCTTGCCAAGCACGACGGTAGCCTTCACCACCATTCCCCTGGTGTCGTCGGGCACACCGGTAATGGCACATTCCACCACAGCAGGGTGCGTCATTAGGGCACTCTCGACCTCAAAAGGACCGATGCGATAGCCGCTACTCTTGATGACGTCGTCCGCACGCCCCTCGAACCAGTAGTAGCCATCCTTGTCGCGCCAAGCCATATCTCCTGTGAAGTAATAGCCGTCGTGGCAAGCCTCGTAGGTTATATCACTATTACGATAGTACTCCTTGAACAGACCGATTGCCTTGCGACCCTCATTCATGCGAACAGCAATCTCACCCTTCTCTCCGTCCTCGCACGGCGTGAGGTCCGGACGCAGCAATGCAATCTCGTACTGCGCGTTAGGCTTGCCCATGCTGCCAGGCTTAGGCTGCATCCAAGGGAAAGTTCCCAAGGTTAAAGTTGTCTCGGTCTGCCCGAAACCTTCCATCAGACGGATGCCCGTCAGCTCGAAGAACTTGTTATATACAGCCGCATTCAACGCCTCGCCAGCCGTCGTGCAGTAGCGAAGAGCAGAGAGATCATAGTGGCTGAAGTCCTCGCGAACCAGGAAACGATAGACCGTAGGCGGCGCACAGAAACTTGTTATACGGTACTTCTCCATCTGACGAAGTATCTTCTCCGCCGTGAACTTCTCGTGATCAAAGACAAAGACGCAGGCTCCTGCGAACCATTGTCCGTAGAACTTTCCCCAAACAGCCTTGCCCCATCCGGTGTCGGCCACGGTAAGATGTATGCTGTCAGGCGTGAGATTATGCCAGAACACGCCCGTCGTGAGATGCCCAAGCGCATAAAGGAAGTCGTGCGACACCATTTTAGGTTCGCCCGAAGTGCCTGAGGTAAAGTACAGAATCATGGTGTCGCCATTGGTATTTACGAAGCGAGGACGACGAAAAGCTGGTGCCTTGTCTATCTCCGCATGCCAGTCGTGGAAGCCTTCAGGCACATCAGGTCCGATGGAAACAAGTAAATCAACCGTCGGACTGTCAGGCATCGCCTTCTGCACCTCTCCGAGAACATAAGGCTCACCCACGCAAATGATGGCCTTCACGGAAGCCGCGTTGTTGCGATAAACGATATCGTGGCTGGTAAGCATGTGTGTGGCGGGAATAGGAACGGCTCCCAGTTTGTGCAAGGCAAGCATCGTTATCCACCACTCCAGGCGACGCTTCTCAATGAGCATCACCATGTCGCCACGATTGATACCAAGGCTTTTAAGATAAGAGGCTGCTTGGTCGCTCATTCGCTTGAGGTCGGCAAAGGACAATCTACGTTCCGCTCCTTCGTCGTTTGTCCAAAGGAGAGCTATCTTGTCAGGCTCTACGTCCGCCCAAGCATCCAAAACGTCATAAGCGAAGTTGAAGTTCTTGGGAACAATGAACTCAAGATTCTTCGCATAATCCTCTTCAGAGACAAATGTCGTTTGCTTCAGAAATCGACTTAGTATAGGATTGTTTTCCATTGAACATTAAACATTGAACATTGAACAATAGCGTTCTCCATCAGATGATGACTGTCAGGAACTTCACCGTTTTGTTCTCAAGGGCGCGCATGCAATGAGGACGTGTCGTATCGAAATAGATGCTGTCGCCTCTCTGCAAGACAATCACTTTGTCTTCAATCGTTATCTCAAGGACGCCCTCGAAGACAATAATGAACTCTTGCCCGTCATGAACATTCTTTGCGTGGTTCTTTCCTTCCGGAAGAGGCTCTATCTCTGTGAAGAACGGCTCCATTGCCCTTCCCTTGAAGCCACTGGCAAGTGATTTGTACTTGTAATCATTGTGACGGTCCACTTCAAGTCCTTTGCCGCGACGCGTGACGAAATAGCCGTTCATGCGCGGCTCTTCACCATAAAGCAGCACATCAAGCGCGATGCCGTACTGCTTGGAGATGCGTGTGAGGAGATATACGCCGGGGTCGCACTCGCCGTTTTCTATGCGACGATAGTGCTCGACGGTCGTTTCGCACACCTCCGCCATCTTCTCAATAGGGATGTCGAATATCTCGCGCAAGCCTTTTAGACGTTGTGAAATCTGTTTAATGTCCTCCATATCTGTATTTATTATGTTTATTCTCTTACCTGAGCGTTGCCATTTATCAGCCATTTATAGGTCGTCATCTCTTCGAGAGCCATCGGTCCACGCGGTCCGAGTTTCTGCGTCGATATGCCTATCTCGGCACCCAAACCAAACTGGGCACCATCTGTAAAACTGGTCGGAGCATTGACATACACGCATGCGGCATCGACCAACTGTTGGAAGCGAGCGGCCGTTGCCTGGTTCTCCGTGATGATACACTCGCTGTGGCCGGAGCCATAGCGAGCAATGTGGGCAAGGGCTTCGTCGAGACTATCGACGACTTTCAACGAAAGTTTGTAGTCCATCCACTCCGTGCCCATTGCCGACTCGTCGGTAATGACCTCGACACGCCCTTCCATCGGGGCAAGCAAAGCAGGAATGTCAGCCTCGCGGTCTTTATGGACAAGCAGGCAGTCCAACGCATTGCAGACGCTCACGCGACGCATCTTGGCATTCGCAATGATGCGTCGGCCCTTCTCAAGGTCGCCGTCTTTGTCGAAATAAGCATGCACGACGCCAGCACCTGTCTCGATGACCGGCACACGAGCATTGTCACGAACGAAATCTATAAGTTTCCTTCCGCCTCGAGGAATGCAGAGGTCCACATAGCCAACCGCACCAAGCAGTTCGGCAGTTGCTTCGTGCGTTGGCGGCAACAAAGTTAATGCGTCCACACAAATGCCAGCATCTTGCAGCACTTCATGTATGAGGGCAACTATCGCACGGTTGCTTTCGTCGGCACTATGGCTGCCCTTCAGCAAGCAGACGTTGCCACTCTTGAAGCAGAGAGCGAATACATCGAAGCAAACATTTGGGCGAGCCTCGAAAATAACGCCAATCACGCCGAACGGCACGCTGATGCGTCGCAGGTACAGACCATTGGGAAGCGTCCTTTCTTTACTTATCATACCTAATGGCGACGGCAGGTTGGCCACATTGCGGAGGTCGGCTGCGATGTTACGAATACGTTCCTTGGTGAGCAACAAACGGTCGTAGAGCGGGTCGCTTGGCTCAAGCTTTTGCAAGTCGAGAGCATTTGCAGCAAGCAACTTCGCTGCCTCAGCCTCCGCACGGTCAGCAAGACACAGGAGCACATTGCCGCGCTGCTCGTTCGTCAGAAGCATGAGCGACCGGCTCGCTTCCTTTGCCTTTTGGAACATGGAAGTCATGATGGAATGAATTCTGTATGGATTGTTTGTGCAGGATTCTCAATGAGAGCAGGCAAGATGCCGTCCCTATTTCCATTGGCAATAATGACGTGGATGCCAGATTGAGCCACCGAGAGGGCTGTGTTGAACTTAGATGTCATGCCGCCCCTGCCGGCTTTGCTCTTGGCGGGAAGTATGTAGCGACTCACATCATCACCCAACCTTACCCGACGAATCACTTCACTGCCGGCTTCGGAAGGATTGCCGTTGTACAGACCATCTACCCCCGTGAGCAGGATAAGCATTTCGGCTCCTACCATCTTGGCAATGAGGCCGGACAGCTCGTCGTTGTCCGTGAACATCAGTTCCTCAATGCTTACCGTATCATTCTCGTTGACGATGGGCAGGACGCCATTCTCCAGCATCACCTCCATGCAAGCGCGTTGGTTCTGATAAGAGCGTTCGCTTTGGAAGTTTTCTTTTGTCGTCAGCACTTGCCCCACGTGTATGTTGTATTCGCGGAAGAGGTCGTAGTAGAGGTTGACGAGCTTCACCTGTCCCATTGCCGAGAAGAGTTGTCGTTGTTCTACAGAGTCGAGGGAATGGTCGACATGCAGTTCTCCCCTGCCACAGGCAACTGCACCGCTTGTGACGAGCACCACTTCATAGTCGCGCTCCCGCAGCCAAGCGATTTGGTCGACAAGTGCAGACACTCGCGTGATGTCGAGTTTCCCCCGTTCTGTCGTGAGGACATTGCTGCCCACCTTCACCACGATACGCTTCTTCATTTCAGTCCGGCTTTGAGACAACGTATTACTGCCGAGTTGAAGGCAGCATGCTCCAACTCGTTCAACCCTTTAATTGTGATGCCGCCAGGCGTCGTGACCTTGTCGATGGCTGCCTCCGGATGCAAACCTGTCTGGCGAAGAAGGGTGACTGCGCCCTGTATCGTCTGCATTGCTATCTGCTTTGCTTCATCGGGATAGAAGCCCATCTCGACGCCGCCCTCCATCATGGCTCTGATGAAGCGCATGACGTAGGCGATGCCGCAGCCTGCCATCATCATGCCGGCATCCATCAGACGCTGGGGAACGACCTTGCACTGCCCTACTCTTTCGAAGAGCATGGCAGCCTTCTCTGCATGCTTAGCCTCTTCGATGAAGGTCATGCTTTCGCCGAACTCGGCTGCGATGTTGGGCATGGCATAGACATCGATGCGGTCATGACGGATGCCTGCAGCGACAGAGACGAGGAGCTTGTCTTTCAGCTCAGGCATTATCTCTGCGATGACTTGCTCCACGAGCCAGGGCTTCACGGCAAGCACGACGCCATCAGCGCCCTCGATGGCTTTCTTATTATCGAGTGTTACGGTAATGCCAGGACAAGCCTCAGCAAGGCGGTCGAGCGTCTTTTGTGTATGGGCAGAGGCAGTTAGGTCTGCTGCAATACCTGCTTTCGTCCATCCTTTTACGAGGGCGCCGCCCATGTTTCCTGCGCCTATGACAGTAATCTTCATAACACTTTCCTTAGTTTTTCAACAAATTTGTCGGCCTCTTGCTTTGCGAGACAGAGAGGCGGAAGAAGTCGGAGAACGTTCGTTCCCGAGCAGCCAGTGAAGCAATGCTGTTCGCTGACGAGTCGCTGACGCGGTTCCTTGTATGGAATATCCAGTTCTATTCCTATCATGAGGCCGCGTCCGCGCACTTCTACGACATGCGGCAACTTTGCATCACGAATGCTTTGCATGAGGTATTCACCCACTTCGGCAGCATTCTCCACGAGATGTTCGCCCTCGATAACATCGAGTACAGCGATGGCGCCGGCGCAAGCGAGATGGTTTCCGCCGAAGGTCGTGCCGAGTTGTCCATAGACAGGCGTGAACTCGGGGCTGATGAGGACGGCGCTCATGGGGAAGCCATTGCAGATGCCTTTCGCGACGGTTATCATGTCGGGGCGCACGCCGAGATGCTGATGCGCGAAGAACTTTCCGCTTCGTCCGTAGCCGCACTGTATTTCGTCGCAGATGAGGACGGTTCCGTTGGCACGGCAAAGCTGCTGCAGTTGCTGCAGAAAGTCGGCATCGACCAAACGTATGCCGCCCACGCCCTGTATGCATTCCACGATGCAAGCGCAGACATCTCCCTTCTCAATCTCAGTCTTCCAAGCCTCGATATCGTTGAGTGGCAGATAAGTGACATGGCCGTTCGCATTAATGGGGGCAATGATCTTTGGATTTGCCGTTGCCTCCACGGCCAGAGATGTGCGGCCATGAAAGGCTTTCTCGAGCGAGAGGATGCGTGTCCTGCCGTTGTGAAACGATGCCAGCTTCAGGGCGTTCTCGTTGGCTTCGGCACCACTATTGACCAGGAAGAGGCTGTAGTCCTCATAGCCACAGGCTTTGCCGAGGCGTCTGGCAAACTCCTTCTGCAATGGGTTTTGCACGGAGTTACTATAAAAACCGAGCGTCTGCAGTTGCCTGGTCATTGCCTCGATGTAGTGCGGATGGCAGTGCCCAATGCTGATGACGGCATGTCCGCCATAGAGGTCGAGGTATTCCTGTCCCTCACTATCCCAGACGGCACAGCCCTTGCCGCGGGCGATGGTCACATCCATCAGGGGGTAAACGTCGAAGAGTTCCATTATCTTTATTTTGTTATATCGTTATAACGTTATGGCGTTATGACGAGATGATGATATTTAGCTATTGTGTTCTTTCGTTCTTTTGGTTCAGAAGGCACTGGCTTTCAGTTGCAGGCCGGTCTTTTCATCGAGCCCGAACATGAGATTCATGTTTTGGACAGCCTGCCCGACGGCGCCCTTGAGGAGGTTGTCGATGCAGGAAATCATCAGTAGCTGGTCATCGTACTTCTCGACATACACAACCGCTTTGTTCGTGTTGACCACCTGCTTCAGGTCGGGACTCTTGGCGACGAAGTGGGTGAAGGCAGCATCGCGATAGTAGTCGGCATAGAGTTGCTGCACTTCCTCGATGGGACGGTCGCACTTGGCATACGCCGTGACGAAGATGCCACGCGTGAAGCATCCCCTTTGCGGGATGAAGAGAACGCGTCCGTCATAGCCCGGGCAGAGTTCCTGCACCGTTTGATTGACCTCGAGCAGGTGCTGGTGGGTGAATGTCTTATAGACCGAGATATTGTCGTTTCGCCAGGAAAAATGAGTGGTGGCACCAGGTTTCTGACCTGCTCCGGTGCTTCCCGTGATGCCGTTCACGTGGATATCTCCGCTGATGATGCCGGCCTTCAGGGCAGGCAACATAGCAAGTTGGATGCAAGTAGCAAAGCAGCCGGGGTTGGCGAGGTGCATGCAGCCTGCTATCTTCGGGCGATGCGTCTCCGGCAGACCATAGACGAAGTCATGCTCGCCGGCAATGCGGAAGTCCTGCGCCAAGTCGATAATCCTGACACCCGACGGTATCTGATGCTCCCGCAGGAACTGTTCGCTCTTGCCATGTCCGAAGCAAAAGAAGACGACATCCACCTGATCGAAGGGCATCTCCGAGGTGAAACAGAGGTCGGTCTCGCCCAGCAAGCCCTCGTGCACGTCGCTGACGGGATTGCCGGCATTGCTTTCGCTGTTTGCAAAGACGATTTCCGCCTGCGGATGTCCCAGCAGAACCCTGATCAGTTCGCCGCCAGTATAACCGGCCGCACCAAGTATTCCTATTCTTATCATTTCGTTCAATTTTGTATCACGGCAGGGAGTTTTTTCAAACGCGGCACGGGATGATTGAAATTTACCCACGTGATAAATGCATTTTACCCACGTGATATTTGAAATATTACACGTGATAATTTCATTTTACCCACGTGTCGTTTGAAATCATGGCACGCTGCGTTTGCCGACTTGGCATTTACCTCTTCTCGTCGGGGTGTGCCAGATAGTATGCCCTGAGTGCCGTAGATGTCACCTTTATGAAGCCCTTCGCATCCTCGCTGCTCCAGGCCTTTGCCGTCTCGCCGTACTCGCCGAGCTTGTTCTTCACGAGGTCGTTGGGACTGTCCACGCCGACCGTCTGGAAGCAGAGCGGACGCAGTTCCAGGGTCACCTCGCCTGTCACGTTGCGCTGGCTGCTCGTGAGCATCGCCTCGATGTCCGGCATCACCGGCTCCAGGTACTGGCTCTCGTGCAGGAACATGCCGTACCAGTTCGCCACTTGCTCCTTCCAGTACTGCTGCCACTTGGAGAGGGTGAACTTCTCGAGGTATCTGTGAGCCCCGATAATCAGCATGGGGGCAGCCGCCTCGAAGCCGACGCGACCCTTGATGCCGATGATGGTGTCGCCCACATGGCAGTCGCGACCGATGCCATAGCGCGCTCCGATTTCCTCCACCTTCTGTATCGCTTTGATTTTATCCTCGAAGCGCTCACCGTTGACGGAGCAAATCTCGCCCTTCTCGAAACCAATCTTGAGCAGTTCAGGACCTTCAGCAGTGGGGTGCTTCAAGTAAGCGCTCTCGGGCAGCCCCTGCTTCGAATCCAGAATCTCGCCACCACAGATGCTCGTGCCCCACAGACCGACATTATAGCTATACTTGAGTTTCGTGAAGTCAGCAAAGTAACCATTCCTGTTGAGATAGTCCACCTCTTCCTGCCGGGAAAGGTTGCCGTCGCGCGTCAACGTGATAATCTCCACGCCGGGACACATCACGAGGAACGTCATGTCGAAGCGAATCTGGTCGTTTCCCGCGCCGGTAGAACCGTGAGCAATGGCCGAGGCGCCGATTTCCCTTGCGTATCTCGCAATGGCCAACGCCTGGAAAATGCGCTCGCTGCTCACCGAAATGGGATAGCAATTGTTGCGCAACACATTACCGAACACCATGAACTTGAGCGACTTATCGTAGTATTCCTGCGTCACATCGAGGGTGACATACTGCTTAGCACCAAGCTTGTAGGCATTCTCTTCGTTCGCCTTAAGCTGTTCCGGGCTGAAGCCTCCGGTATTGGCACACGCCGCATAGACCTCGTAACCCATTTCCTTTGCCAGGTACATCACGGTGTAGCTGGTATCCAGTCCGCCACTGAAGGCAACAACAACTTTTTTCATTTACAAATTAACTATTTACGATTTACTGTTTCTTTACAAATTAACTATCAAACGATTTGAGGTGGGACTACTCTATCCCACGAAGGACGAGCGTACGCATCACGTCCTTGATGACCTCGAGCGACGTCGGCTCGCCTTTGTGCTTATCCGGATCCCACAACATACCCGTGCAGACACAGAACTTGCGCTGCTTTGCCTCGAGGATGTCATGATTGATGCATCCCTGACATCCATGCCAGAAAGCATCGTCGTCAGTCAGCTGGTTGAAGCTGACAGGCACGTAACCCAGGGCCGTATTCATCTTCATCACGGCATCGCCACTCGTCAGGCTGAATATCTTGGCATGAGGCCAGCGCAGACGAGCCAGCGTAAACGTGTAGTCCTTAATGCGTTTGGCAACTCCCAAACCCTGATAGTCGGGATGGACAATCAGGCCGGAAGTCGTGACGTAATGCTTGTTGCCCCACGTCTCGATGTAGCTGAAGCCCACAAACGTCTCGCCGTCGAGGGCCAGCACAGCCTTCCCCTCCTTCATCTTCGTAGCCACATATTCATGGGTACGCTCGGCAATGCCGGTTCCGCGCTTGCGCGCAGCCTCACGGATGGTGTTGATAATCGTATCGACATACTTCTCGTGTTCGGCATCGGCCACAAGCACGCGTATGTCTTCACTCTTGATTTCTTTCATCTCACAAACGTCTCCTTATATATATAATAATGTATAGTGAGTCATTATCCTAACTTAGGGAACATGTCGCGCATGACGAAGCCCGCCTCTTCCCTGTCGGCGCCTTCTGCCAGCACCACGATAACCGTGTCGTCGCCGGCAACCGTGCCAAGGAAGTAGGGATGCTTGGCGTTGTCGACATCATAGGCAATCATGCTGGCGTGACCTGGCGGGGTATGCACCACCATCAGGTTGCCAGAGAAATTCAGCCGCCATTTCGTCTGATTTATCTCCTCCAGGGAAGGCACCGGCTCGAACTGCCCTTCGCGAGGCAACGCGTATACGCTGTGCCCGTTGCGCACCCTGACTTTACTGATTCGCAGTTGCTTGAGATCGCGGCTCAAAGTAGTCTGTGTGCTGACAAAGCCCTCTTCCTTGAGCGCGGCAAGCAAATCTTCCTGGCTCTCCAAGCTGTTCATGCTGACAATCTTCCTGATTGTTTGCAGTCTCGCCTTCTTGTCTAACTTCTCCATTGTATTGTGTTTTGTAAGTTTGCGCGTGCAAAGATACAACATTTTATGCAAACAAACATAACTTTTCGCGCATAATATGCATTTCCTTAGGCATTTTTCTGCATAAGAGCCTCATCGCGGCTGCATATTCAACCTTATTCGTCAAGAACACGAAGCTGTACAAGCTCAATCTTCGTCGTTGTCTTCTTGGTAACCTTAAACTCGAACTGACCAATTCTGACAGGTTCGTTGAGCTTGGGGAAGTTTTGAAATTCGTGAAGTATAAGTCCGCCGACGGTCAAGTACTCATCGCTCTCCGGCAAATCAAGGTCGAGAAGTTCGTTAGCTTGAGCTATCTCGAGACGTCCCGAGAGCAGGTATTCGCCCGGCGCCGTCTGGCGAGCTGTGTAGTTCTTGCTGTCGTGCTCATCCTCTATCTCACCGAATATCTCCTCGACCAGGTCTTCCATCGTGACGATACCGCTCGTGCCGCCAAACTCGTCAACGATGACGGCGAGCGAACGCTTCTGGCTGATGAAGATGCCGAGGAGCTTCTGGGCATTCATCGTCTCAGGCACAATAGGCACCTCACGGACGTGCTCCTTCCAGTCTTCACCTTCCGCCAAGCGGAACATCTCGACCGTGTGGATGTAGCCGACAATGTCGTCGATGTCCTCCTTATACACGAGAATCTTGCTGTGCCCACTCTCCACAAACTGCATTCGCAGGTCGGCAAGCGACGTGTCGATTGAGACGGCGGTGATTTCGGTACGCGGTACGATGCAGTCGCGCACCTTGATGGAACTGAAGTCAAGCGCGTTCTGGAAGATTTTCACCTCGTCCTCGATGTCTTCATCGTCGGCTTTCTCGATGTTACTCTGTATGAGGTAGTCCAAATCTTCACGGCTGAATGTCTTCTCCGGCTGGGCTTTCTTCACTTTCTTTCCCACCATCCAAAGCAGGGACTTGCCGAGCGAACTCGTAAACTTGCTGATAGGCCACAATACGATATAGAAAATGTAGGCGGGAAGAGCGAATATACTCATCATTCTATTCGGGTTGATGCGGAAGAGTGTCTTGGGCAAGAACTCACCCGTCACAAGCACGATAAGCGTGGCAAGGATAGTTTGCAGGAAGAGGCAAAGCGCCTCGTTCGGGCATTCGCCAACTGAAGGATGTATGCCTGACGGGATAAGGATGAGTGCAGTCGCTATCTTGGCCATCAAGATGCCGTAGATGACGAGCGCAATATTATTGCCTACCAAGAGCGTGGAAATAAAGCTGTTGGGATGTTTATAGAAGGTATCGATGAGACGAGCCGAGAAACCCTGTTCTTCTCTATCCATCTCGAAGCGTAACTTGCTGCTCGACACGAAGGCAATCTCCATTCCCGAAAAGAATCCCGAGAGCAGGAGGATGGCAATGGTGGCGATTATGGTTGAAGAGTCTATCATCTGCTTACCGGTTCTGTTTCCTGCACGGGGAATGTGCCTGTCGAGTTAAGTACGGAATATTTTGTCATCTGCTCGTTGCTGTAGAAGTGTGTGCCTTCCAGTTCTCGCTCGGGAGTCGTGATGTGCATGTACTGATAGTTCCACATCTCATGCTTGTCGAGGTCCCAGAAGAGTTCTTCGGTACGGAAGATGTCGCCGTTGATGTTGCGCACCACTACCCTGCCTCGCAGTTCCCAAATCTGTTGCCTGTGCAGATACGCCGTGTCTGACTGCACGAAGAGGTCGATGTGAAAAGTTTCGTCGAAACGTTCCATAAGCATTCCTTTCAGGAATTGCCATGTGGGTTGCTCACCGTTGGCACCATTGTAGATGTCCCATTCCTCGACGACCATATGGTATCGCATCACGCCGCTATCGCTGATGAAGGTGTTGATGCCTTTTGAATGCATGAAGAGCAACGTGTCCTTCCCGGTGATGGGCTCTGCCAAATGTTCCACTTCACTGGAGCAGCCGAAGGAGAGGAGCATGAGGAGAAAAAGAAAGGACCCCGCGACTCCCTTTAGGGGAAGATTCCACGACACTGTTTTTCTTATTTAATTAACTATTTCGAATTAGCCTTTCCTCCGAAAGGGAGCTTTTATTCAATCTTATACCTCATGAACCAACGTTCGTTGAAGGTCATGCCGAGGTTGATGACGAAGTAATCCTCCTTTATCATCCCAGCTGCGCTTGCCGAGCGTCTCAGCCATTGCATACCGACATTGACGACGGAACGGTTGTTGAATCTATTCGTGATAGGCAAGCCTGCACCGATGGTCATGCGAAGTTCTGTGGGGCCGTTCGCACCGTCCACTTTGAGGTAGGGCGTTGAGAAGTTCATGCCAGCACGATATTGAATGCGCTCCCAGTATTTGCCAAAGACGTTGGGAGTCCATTGCGCACCGACTGCGACCTTTGTCTTATTGCGATAGAAGCCTTTCATGGCTACGTAGTCGTCTTGCGTAGCGAAGGGCACATGGCATGCCGACCAGAATTCCTGACGGAAGTCGGCTGCTACAAGGAGCGTGTTCTTGTGTTGCCATGCAGCACCAACACCATAGGTATATGGGATGTCGAATGGCGAGGAAGCTACTGCCATGGTGTCTGTGCTGACCATGAGCGTTGCGTCCTGAGCGATTTTGTGTCCCAATCCGGCAGTTGCACCGAAGGTCAGCCAGTCCTGTCGGGTGAGACGTACGGGATATTGCACGCCAAAGTCGAGTTTGTAGGTCTTCAGCGAAGCGTTAAATACCTTGATGACTTGATTGAACGTTGTCCCAACAACGCCTCCTTCCATGAACAACGGCATGACCTGATGCTCGTATTGTCCCCAAAGCAGGCTGGCGTTCATGCCTATCGAGAAGTTCTTGAATGCTTTCCAACCCAAGCCGATGTAGGCTTGATTCAAACCTCCATGGCCGACGTAGCCTGTGCTGGTCGTGATGTCCTGCGTGGTGTTATAGTCATTGATGACGTGCTCCTCGGGCGACGAGAAGTCGTAGCCGATGGTCGTATAGGGCATATAACCTACGGCTAGGCCGAGCCTCTTGGCGATGTGCATGCCAGCATGGACGTAGTCAAGTGTCGCGTTGTTGATGCCCACCTGCTTCGAGCCTTGCCTCATCCTGCCAAACGAGCCGCTCATACCCACATCGAGGATGAAACTCAGGGAATCGATGGCAGAATAAGATGCAGGGTTGAGCGTATTGATGCGATTGCCCACGCGAATGCCTGCGCCGACGCCGCCCATCGACGTATTGAAGCCTTGCGACTGCTCACGAAGCAGTCCGAGGCCGAAGCGCGAATAAGGTGAGACCGTACCTGCCGTCTGAGCTTTCAGGGCCAAGGGGCAAGGGGCAAGGAGCAAGAGAAATGCTAGTAACTTGATATTCTTCATTCTACATTCTTCAAACTTTCATAATAATCAAGAATCTTGTTGAGTCCTCTTGGGACGATGTATTTGTCTGTAAATACCAAGTTCTTGATATCCTCGTCGAAGTTGATTCGGTTGCCACCAGTCAGGAAGACCTGCAGGTTGGGAAACTTCGAGCGCATGGATTTGATGTAGCCCTCGATCTCGTACTTCATGCCGCGAAGCACGCCGCTGCGGATGGCCGTCTCCGTGTCATAGCCCATACCTGGCACTACGCCCTCAGCATCGACCAGAGGCAGACGTGCCGTGAACTCGTGGAGCGCTCTGAGCCGCATCTGCATACCCGGAGCGATGTTGCCGCCCCAGTAATTGCCGCGCGCATCGATGACCTCGTAGGTAATGCAGGTCCCAGCGTCGATGATGAGGAGGTCCTTTCCCGGCTTGAGCGAACTGGCGCCGACGACGGCTGCCAAACGGTCGCTGCCTAGCGTCTCTGGCGTACGATAACGATTTGAAATCGGTATGGGCGTATCGGCGGAAAAGCGCAACAGGGGGAAGGTGAGACAGGAAAGCGCATCCTGCTCGCCGGCAGTTAGGTCGCGAACAGAACCCACGATGCCGCTCCTGAACTGATGTTTCTGCACGAAAGACTCCAGTTGTGAAAGCATGCCATCCTCCGTCCTGACCTCGTCCACGGGCTCGTCATCACGGAAAGCCACCATCTTGACGACAGAGTTTCCTATGTCTATAATCAACTTCACGGGTGCAAAGATACGACAAAATAATGAAAAATGAGTGATTCGGGCATCATAATTTATGTTTTTTTGCATATCGCGACGCCTCAGATGGCACATCCAGTTGGGTCATACCTCATACCAACCACACCCACGCATCACATTGATATCCTAAAATCCACACGAGGACTCGAGCAAATCTACCCGAGGATTTTACAAACATCTTGCGCTGCACCTCACATCCTCTTTCAGCAGGCGACCATGCATGTCTGAAGGAACTGGGACGCCGGCATTGTTTTTCGGCTCGCCCCACACTTTTTGATGCCGATGATTTTGTAAATCGGACGAACTTTCGTACCTTTGCAGGGACAAACCGAAAACGACATTCAACCATTATGAAGCAGCGACTGGAATCGTTGGACGCTCTGAGAGGCTTCGACCTCTTCTGTCTGGTGGCACTCTCCGACCTCGTGGAGGAGTTGGCCGAAGTAATCGACAAACCCTGGATGGGCACGCTGATAGAATGCTTCACCCATAAGAAGTGGGAGGGCTTTTCGTCCTGGGATCTTGTGATGCCCCTATTCATGTTCATGGCAGGCGTGGCGATTCCGTTCGCCCTCTCGGGATACAGGGAGCAAGGGGCAAGAAGTGGGAAACTATACTGGCGCCTCGCTCGCCGCGTCCTCCTGCTTTGGATTCTCGGCATGATGGTGCAAGGCAACCTCCTCGCCCTCGACCCCAACCGCATCTACCTGTTTACAAACACGCTGCAAGCCATTGCCGTAGGCTACCTCTTCAGCGCCATCATCTATCTGCACACCAGTTGGAAGACGCAGATAGGCATAGCCGTCGCCCTACTGCTCACGTTCTGGGCAGCGATGGAATGGGTGACGATAGGCGGCTTCGGAGGTGGCGACTACACGCCCCACGGCAACCTAGCCGAGGGCATCGACTCGATGGTGCTCGGCCGCTTCCGCGACACCGCCCAAGTCATTGACGGAGAAGTGGTCGTCAAAGCGTCCTATACCTACACTTGGCTGTTAAGCAGTCTGAACTTCATCGTGACGGTCCTGAGCGGTGTCTTGACTGGCGAAGTATTGAGAAGCAGCATGAAGCAGGGCTGGAAAGCATTCCTGCTCCTCGCCATAGGCGCAATCCTCGTTGCGCTCGGCTGGACATGGGACCTCGTTCATCCTGTCATCAAGCATATCTGGACAGGCTCTATGGTGCTCGTCAGCAGCGGCTATTGCTTCCTTCTTATGGCGGTCTTCTATTGGTGGATTGATTGCAAGGGGCACAACAAGCACCTGACACTGCTTAAGGTTTACGGCATGAACAGCATCACGGCCTATGTCGTGAGCCACGTCATCAGTTTCCGCAGCATCAGCAAATCGCTATTCTTCGGTCTGGAGCAATATGTGGGCGACTATTACGGCTTCATCATCCAGGCAAGTAATTGCGTTATCCTCTTCTTGATACTATATATAATGTATAAGAACAGGATATTCTTGCGAGTTTAGAAAAAAAGTTGTACCTTTGCGCCCGTGTTTAGAAAAATATCCATAATCCTGCTGCTCATTGCTTTGTGGCGCGTGGTTGGCGGCGCGTGGTTGGCGGCCTATGCCCAGCAAGACAGCATACGTGTGTCAGTTCTTACTTGCTCGCCAGGTCAGGAGGTGTATTCCCTGTACGGACACACTGCGATACGTGTGCAGGTGCCCAAGGACAGCATCGACGAGGTGTTCAACTACGGCGTCTTCGATTTCCGCAAACCGCACTTCACCTGGCACTTCGTGCTTGGGCAGACGGACTATATGGTGGAGCCGCTTCCCTGGAGATACTTTATCATCGACTACGAGAGGCGTGGCTCCAGCATCACCGAGCAGGAACTGAACCTGACGGCTCCCGAGGCAAGTTGTCTGTTCTCTGCTCTCGTCGAGAACTGCCGCCCCGAGAATCGCGAGTACCGATACAGTTTCCTCTACAATAACTGCACGACGAAGGTGCGCGATATGGTGGAGCAGACCATCGTGGGAAGCATCCAATATCCCGACACCTTGCCGCACATGACGGCTCGCGAAGTCCTGCACAGATATACGGCTCAGCACCCTTGGGCACAGGAAGGCAACGACCTCTTGCTTGGCAGCGAGGTGGACACCATCATGTCCGAACGTGCAGCGATGTTCATTCCTGAGAACATGATGATGGCTTTCGACGATGCTTTCATCCTCAATGCGAAAGGCGACATGAGGCCTCTGGTCAGGAGCAAGAAAGTGCTTCTCGAGGCAAAGCAGCAAGCCGCGGAGCCCGAGTTTCCACTCCTGCCGTGGCAGGTCATAACCCTTTTCGCAGCGATTTGCCTCCTCGTCATGATGATTGAGATTTGGGCAAAACGTCTCTTCTGGCCTTGGGATGTGCTGATTCTGCTGCTTCAAGGCATTGCCGGAACGTTGCTCACCTTCATGTTTCTCTTCTCGGAGCACCCGGCGGTAGACAGCAATTGGCAGGTTTGGATACTCAGTCCTATCTACTTCATTGGCATTCCGCTTGTCATAAAAGCTGCCAAGAAGCATCAGCAAACGCTATGGTACGCCTTCTATTTTGTCGTTTTGGCACTATTCTTGTTATTTTCTCCGTGGATACCTCAGGTATTTGCGAAAATAACCGTACCTTTGGCGTTGTGTTTGCTCACAAGACCCATAAGTTACTATTACTACTGCCGCAGAAAGAAGAAACATGGCCGTAAATAGATATAGACTCCTTTCCTCGCTCATCGTGCTGCTTGCCGTGACGGGTTCGAACGCCCAAGACGCACCGCAGGTGCCGTCGTTGGTGGTGAACATCGTCATCGACCAACTGCGTAGCGACTACCTGGATGCCTTCACGCCACTTTATGGGAAAGGCGGTTTCCAGCGTCTCAAGGAGCAAGGTCGCTTTTATTCTCAGGCAGAATACCCTTTCAGCTCGCCCGACCAAGCATCGGCCATGGCATGCCTGATGACTGGCACGAGCCCTTACGCAAATGGCATCGTTGGCGACCGATGGCTCGACCGGCAGACATTGCGGCCAGTCTTTTGCGTCGACGACGAGACCTATCCCGGCATTCTTACCGACGAGAAATCCTCGCCGAAGCACCTGGCCGTCTCCACTATCGGCGACGAACTGAAGGTTTCCTCTGAAGGGAAGAGCCTCGTTTATTCCATCGCGCCGACTCGCGAGGCAGCCGTCCTCGGTGCAGGCCACGCGGGCAATGGCGCTTTCTGGCTCGACGACTGGACCGGCAAATGGGTGACCACTTGCTACTACGACAACTATCCCGACTGGGCGACGCAGTTCGAGACGCGCTCCTCGCTTGAGGGCCGCATCGACAATATCCAGTGGAAGCCCCTCAACGAGCAGGTCGAGAAGTTCCACTACTTTGTTTCCGACGGCAAGCCTTTCATCCATAAGTTCAAAAGCAACCGTAAGTACCGCGAGTTCAAAGCGACCGCTTGCGTCAACGATGAAGTGAATCTCTTTGCCAAAGAGGCAATCGAGAAGGCTGGCCTCGGCAGCGACGCCATCACGGATTTGCTGACGCTGACGTACTACGCCGGTGCCTACGACCACCAATCGGCCATGCAGTACGGCATGGAGTTGCAGGACACGTATGCTCGCCTGGACCGCCAGCTCGAGGACCTCTTCGGGTTCGTAGAGGAGAAAGTGGGCATGGACAAGACTTTGTTCATAGTCACCAGCACCGGCTACTTCGGCTCTGAGGAGCAGATGGACCTGAGCAAGTATCGCATCCCGACTGGCGTCTTCTCCATCACAAAAGCGCAGGCATTGCTCAATATGTACCTCATAGCCGTTTACGGCCAAGGGAACTATGTGGAGACGGCCATAGACAATCAGCTCTATCTCAACCTGAAACTCATCGAGAACCGCAATCTCAACCTGACGGAAGTGCTGGACCGTTGCAGCGCTTTCCTCATCCAGTTGAGCGGCGTGAAAGATGTCTATACCAGCCAGCGGCTTTCGCTCGGTGCAGGCACACCCGGCATCAGCAAACTCCGCAACGCCTACAACCCCAAGTGCTCCGGGGACATCCTGATTCAGGTCTCGCCCGGATGGCTTCTCAAGAACGAGGACACACACGAGCAATCGCTTAGCCGGGAGTCGTACCTGAGTTTCCCGCTCTTCTTCCTCGGTGCCGGCATCGTGCCCGAGAAAGTGCGGATTCCGGTCAGCATCGACCAAGTGGCACCCACCGTTGCACAGGCTCTGCGCATACGTGCCCCGAATGCATGCCCGCAGGCACCGCTCAACTATTAAAACGCGGCACGCGACAATTGAAAACATCACACGTGATAACTGAAAATATTACACGTAATAATTAAAATATTACACGTGATAATTGAAATTTACCCACGTGATAATTGAAATTTACCCACGTGATAATTGAAAACATCACACGCGACGATTGAAAATACGAAATAAAACATCAACGAACTATACATTATAATATATGGACATTTCCAAGTTTCTAGTAAAATTATTCGGTGACAAGAAGACACGCGACCTGAAAGCCTATCGCCCTCTCGTAGAGGCTGTGCTGCAGGTCTACCCCGAGATACAGGCTCTCTCGAACGACGAACTGCGCGAACGCTCTAAGGCTATAAGGCAGCGCATTCAAGCCTCCGTCGGGGAACTTCGCGAGCAGATACAGGTGCTGAAGGACAAGATTCCAGGCACCGACATACAGGACCGCGCTCCTATCTTCTCGCAGATAGACAAACTGGAGAAGGAAGTACTGGACACCTTCGAAAAGGCGCTCGACAAGGAACGGGCAGAGGTCTTCGCCATTGTCAAGCGGACGGCAGAACTCTTCGCCACGAACGAGACAGTGGAAGTCACGGCAAACGACTTCGACCGCAACCTCGCAGCATCGCACGACTTCGTCGACATCGAAGGCGACAAGGCAGTCTATCACAACCATTGGGTGGCAGGAGGCAACGACCTGAAATGGGACATGGTGCACTTCGACGTCCAGCTCTTCGGCGGCACGGTGCTGCACCAGGGCAAGATAGCCGAGATGTTCACCGGCGAAGGCAAGACGCTCACGGCAACACTCCCCGTCTTCCTCAATGCCCTGACTGGCAACGGCGTACACGTCGTCACGGTCAACGACTATCTGGCAAAGCGTGACTCGGAGTGGATGGGACCCATCTACATGTTCCACGGCCTGAGCGTCGACTGCATCGACAAGCATCAACCCAACAGCGAGGCACGCCGCAAAGCCTACCTCGCCGACATTACATTCGGCACGAACAACGAGTTCGGCTTCGACTACCTGCGCGACAACATGGCGCAAGACCCGAAAGACCTCGTGCAACGCGCTCATAACTACGCCATCGTCGACGAGGTGGACTCCGTACTTATCGATGATGCACGTACGCCGCTTATCATCTCAGGTCCCGTCCCCAAAGGCGACGACCAGCAGTTCGAGCAGTACCAGCCCCTGGTAGAGCGACTGGTAGGCGTGCAAAGGCAACTCGCCACACAATACCTTGCCGATGCAAAGAAGCAAATCACGGAAGGCACGGAAGCAAACGACAAGCAGAAGACGTCCGAGGGTTTCCTCGCACTATTCCGCAGCCACAAGGCATTGCCAAAGAACAAGCCACTCATCAAGTTCCTCTCTGAGCCAGGCATCAAGGCTGGCATGCTCTCCACAGAAGAAATCTACATGGAGAACAACAACCGACGCATGCCGGAGGCAACCGACCCGCTCTACTTCGTTGTCGACGAGAAGATGAACAGCGTGGAACTGACCGACAAGGGTAACGAGTGGCTGGCATCGCAAGTGAACGACCCCGAACTGTTCGTCTTGCCCGACATCGCCACAGTCCTCTCGCAAATCGACCACTCCGGCAAAACCGACGAGGAGAAGCTCGAGGAGAAAGACCGCATCTTCAGCGACTACGCGACAAAGAGCGAACGCGTACACACCATACAGCAACTCCTGAAGGCATACACGATGTTCAACCTCAACGACGAGTACGTGATACAAGACGGCGAGATTAAAATCGTGGATGAGCAAACGGGACGTATCATGGAAGGACGCAGGTGGAGCGATGGCTTGCATCAGGCCGTCGAGGCAAAAGAGCACGTGCAAGTGCAAGCAGCCACGCAGACCTACGCCACCATCACTCTGCAGAACTACTTCCGCATGTACCATAAACTGGCAGGTATGACGGGTACAGCTGTCACCGAAGCTGGCGAATTCTGGGACATCTACAAGCTCGACGTGGTGGAAGTGCCAACCAACCGGCCCGTCGTACGCATCGACATGAACGACCGCGTCTATCGTACGCAACGTGAGAAGTATAAAGCAGTCATCGAAGAGGTCGAGTTGATGCGCACAAATGGACGCCCCGTACTTGTCGGCACCACAAGCGTCGAGATTTCTGAGATGCTGTCAAAGATGCTGCAGATGCGCAAGATACCCCATCAGGTGCTGAATGCGAAACTCCATCAAAAGGAGGCAGACATCGTAGCACTGGCAGGTCAGAGCGCCATGGGAACCGTCTTCGTGGCAACCGATGGCAGGGCATTCAATGAGAAGAGCGCAGCCATGAGTTATCAGACACGCATCGAGGCAGAAGCAGCCAAAAAGGAAAAACGTGAGCCACGCGAAGCAAGCGAACTTATCAAGACCGAGGAACGAATGCTTGGCACCGTAACCATCGCCACCAACATGGCCGGTCGTGGTACCGACATTAAGCTCTCGCCCGAAGTTAAGGCAGCAGGCGGACTGGCCATCGTCGGCACAGAACGCCACGAAAGCCGTCGTGTGGACAGGCAGCTGCGTGGACGTTCCGGACGACAAGGCGACCCGGGCAGCAGCGTCTTCTTCGTCAGCATCGAAGACAAGCTGATGCGTCTCTTCGCCAGCGAACGTATTGCCAGAGTGATGGACACGCTCGGCTTCAAAGATGGCGAGATGATTGAGCACAGCATGATTACCCGAAGCATCGAGAACGCACAAAAGAAGGTCGAGGAGAATCACTTCGGCATCCGTAAGAACCTGCTTGAGTATGATGATGTCATGAACAAGCAGCGTACGGTCATCTATGAGAAGCGCCGTCACGCCCTCATCGGCGAACGTCTTGGCATGGACATCAGCAACATGATTTGGGACCGTGTCTGCAACATCCTCGAGAACAACGACTACGAGGGATGCAAGATGCGCTTCCTCGAAATCATGGCAATGGAAGTGCCCTTCACCGCCGAGCAGTTCGAGACAATGAAGCTCGACGACGTAGCAGAGTTGGCTTACCAGAAGGTGCTCGAGCGCTTCCAGCAGAAGCAGGAAATCATGATGAACAACGCCAACAAGGTCGTGACAACCATCTACGAGAGCCCGCAGGGCAGCATGTACGAGAACCTTATGGTGCCCGTGCTTGCAGGCAACCGTCAATACAACATCCCGGCAAACCTCAAGGAAGCCTACGAGAGTCAGTCTCGCTCTGTAGTGACCGCTTTCCACAAAGCCATAATCCTGCACATCATCGATGACGCTTGGAAGGAAAACCTGCGACTGCTCGACGAACTGAAGCACAGCGTACACAACGCGAGCTATGAGCAGAAAGATCCTTTGCTCATCTTCAAGTTGGAGAGTGCCAAACTGTTTGACGACATGATAAATCAAATCAACGATCGCACTGTCGGCATCATCATGCGTGCTATGATACCGGAGCTACAGATACAGGGAGCGCCTCAGCAAGAAATGCCGCGCCGCGAGCAACCTCGTCTGCAAGAGTCGCGCGGAGAGTTGACTGACTCGGGAATGCAGCAGGCAGCAGCTCGCGACACACGTGACCGCCAGCCTGTGCAGCCCATCCGTCGTGAGAACCTGCCTGGTCGCAATGACCCATGTCCTTGTGGCAGCGGCAAGAAGTTCAAGCAGTGTCACGGAAAGAACCTCTAAAGCCCTCTCCCTAAAGGAGGAGGAAGCAAATGGTAAATGATTAAATGCTAAATACCTTATGGAAGCAAGCAAACAGACAATCCAGCAGATTGAGCGCACGCTGCGCAAGGTCATCGCCAAGTTCCCGCCTGAGGCTGAGCCTGTCATGACAGACCTTCACCTCTTGATAAGCAACTACACTGGCGAGATACGCACTTACAATGACGACGACGAGGAACTGGACCGCTGCGTCGTGGAGGAATGGATCAAGAGCTCAGACGAGAACTTCTACGACGACATCGTGCCCATCCTGCGCAATTGCATCGAGAGCCTGCGTCCGAGCATCGAGCAGATGAGCGTCTTGCAACCTTTCAGCTTTGTCCTCATCGATGAGGACCACGAGACGTTGCAGGATTTGGTCATCATCGACAGCGAAGAGACCGTGATGCTCGACAGCACGTTGCTCGACGGACTGGAGGAAGACCTTGACACCTTCCTAAAGCAACTGCTGGAGGATTGATAACCCCAGCTGCTTGACGTCTGCAAAGCAAAATCGCTAAAAGAACGCACATTTTCTTCATGTAAATGTCTTTTATATGAAAAAAAATGCGTACCTTTGTGCGCTTTTTAAGCTAATAACATAAATAAAACATAAATAACAAATGGCAACATTACAGAAAATCCGCAACAGAGGCAAGATTCTCATCTTTACAGTCGGTCTTGCACTCTTTGCTTTCATTGCCGAGGAGTTCGTTCGCTCTCTCTCCTACACACAGACGGAGCGCCATCAGCGCGTCGGCAAAATCTACGACGAGAAGATTAACGTACAGGAGTTCAATGCACAGGTCGAGGAATACACCGACGTTGTGAAGTTCACGCAGGGTGTCAACACCTTGAGCGACGACCAGCTTTCGATGATGCGCGACCAGGTATGGCAGACGCTCGTCAACGACAAGCTCATGGAGCACGAGTGCAAAAAGCTCGGCATCACCGTGACAGATGCAGAGATGCAGGACATCATCAACAACGGTCGCAACCCGATGCTGGCACAGACGCCTTTCCGCACGGCACAAGGAACCTTTGACGTAAACGCCTTGAAGCAGTTCCTCAGTCAGTACAGCGAGGCAATGACGAACCCCAACCTCAGCAGCGAGGTGAAGGAACAATTCCAGCAGATGAACAACTACTGGAAGTTCATCGAGAAGACGATTCGCCGCCAAACCTTGAACAACAAGTACCAGTCTCTGCTCAACGGACTGATGGTTAGCAACCCTGTGGCTGCCCAGGCAAGCTTCGACGGCCGCGCCAACGAGACAGACATTTACATGGCCGCTCTCCCCTTCTCCAGCATCAAGGACGACGACGTGAAGGTTGAGGACAGCGAACTCAAGGCTAAATACGAGGAGCTGAAGGAGATGTTCCGTGCCGACGAGGAGACTCGCGACATCAAATACATCGACATCAAAGTTAACGCAAGCGACGCTGACAAGGCTAACCTCATGAAGGAGATGGAGGGCTACGCGCAGGCTCTTGCCGAAGGTGCCGACCCTGCAAAGACTGTCCGCGAGGCAGCCAGCCAGGTTCCCTACAGCGTGCTCCCCGTCAGCGCAAAGGCTTTGCCTCACGACATCGCCGAGAAGCTTGACTCTCTGAGCGTAGGTGCACAGGTCGGCCCATTCGTTCACGAGCACGACAATACTGTCAACATCGTTCGCCTCATCGAGAAGGTCAATCTCCCCGACTCTGTCGAGATTCGCCAGATTGCAGCTCCCGGCAACGACATGGCTGCTATTGAGAAGACTGCAGACAGCATCATGAATGCTCTCGCTGCAGGTGCCAACTTCGACACCATCGCGAAGAAGTACGACCAGCCTGCCACCAAGACTTGGATTACCAGCAGCCAGTATGAGGGTCAGGCTATGGACGAGAACAACCGCAAGTTCCTTAGCACCATTACCACCGCTGCTGTGGGTGTCAACAACAAGATTGTGCTCGACGGTCAGGGTGTCATCATCGCACAGGTTACCGACCGCCGCAACATCGTTCCTAAGTACGACGTAGCAGTCATCAAGCGCGCTATGGACTTCAGCAAGGAGACCTACAACAAGGCATTCAACGACTTCAGCAGCTTCCTGGCAGGCAATGCTAAGGCTGAGGACATTGAGGCCAACGCTGCACAGGCTGGCTATACAGTGCAGACGCGCAACAACGTGCGCAGCACCGAGCACAATGTAGTGAATGTACGCAGCACGCGCGACGCTCTCCGCTGGATCTTCGACGAGAAGACCAAGGTGGGCGATGTTTCTCCCCTCTACGAGTGCGGCGAGAACGACCATTTGCTGGTCATCACACTCGCTGGCATCCACAAGAAGGGTTACCTCACTTGGGACGACGAGCAGATCCGCAACTTCCTGACCAGCGAGGTGATGAAGGATAAGAAGGCTGCCCTGCTGCAGGAGAAGATGAAGGGTGTGAAGAGCGTGGCAGACGTGGCTAAGCTGGAAGGCGCAGTCACCGACACGATTGGTCACATTACCTTCGCAAGCAACGCTTTCATCTCTAAGGTAGGTGCCAGCGAGCCCGCTCTGAGCGGTTCCATCAGCAAGGCCAAGAAGGGTGACTTCAAGTCTGGCATAAAGGGCAAGGCTGCCATCTATGCTTATCAGGTACTCGACCAGAAGAAGACCGACGAGAAGTTCGACAAGAAGGCTGAGGAGCAGAAGCTCCAGCAGAGCATTGCCCGCAACCTGGGCAACTTTACTGGCGAGCTCATGCAGAAAGCCAACATCAACGACAAGCGCTACATCTTCTTCTAAAGAAGAGAGTCACATAAGAGCAATAGCCC
Organism: Bacteroidaceae bacterium; assembly: GCA_017645655.1. Taxonomy (GTDB): domain Bacteria; phylum Bacteroidota; class Bacteroidia; order Bacteroidales; family Bacteroidaceae; genus Physcousia. Next base: position 48,591 of record JAGCNZ010000098.1, read on the forward strand.
CTTGCAGACAATCTGCGAGGGGCTTTGTCTTATGTAGAGGGCAAGCTCATATCATACGACGTCGCTGGCGATGGTTCTAAACGACCCGCGTGATGATTGAAACTTACCCACGTGATAAATTCATTTTACCCACGTGATATTTCAAATATTCCACGTGATAATTTCATTTTACCCACGTGATAATTTCATTTTACCCACGTGATGTTTGCAGCCCCAGCGAGGGACACTCGAAAATGCAAAGAGGGACGGCTCATTCCGAACCGTCCCTCTATTGGACACTCGTGCCGGAGCACAAGCCGTTTTGTTACTTTCTGAGTACCTTCTTGCCGTTTTCCACGACGATACCCTTGTAGCCCTGCCCTACGCGCTGACCTTGCAGGTTGTAGAGGACAGAGGTTGGCATCTCCTGTGCCTGCACAGTGCGAATGCCGTCGGGGTCGTCGCCTTCCACGGGCGAGCTGAGCAGATACAACTCATCGATGACGTTGCCATTGACGACGTCGGTGCCGTAGATTGCCGTGACATCAAAGTATTTCTCAGCGATGTTAGAGGGCAGAGATATCTTGGGCGACTTAATCTGGAACTTGTTCCAGAGACGGACACGGCGGTCGCCTATCTCGGCGAAGACACCTCCATCGCGCACAAGCGTCAGACAATGCACAAGAACCAGGTCGGCATAGCGGCCGGGAGTCAGCTCGTCGCCCATGAGTTCCACGGGTTGAGGCGCTGCGCCACTGCTGACGGTGACGTTCTCAACTGTCGACTGAGCATCCGACGGAATGAACTGCGGCATAAGGTTGCTGTGAGCCAGACGGCCGAGGATACTGCCATTGAGCACGTCGTTCTTGCTGACGCTGAGTCCCGTGCCGCTGAGCATCAGGCTGCCTGTCGCATCGCGCAGATAAATGTCATTGCCATAGACATAAAGCACTTGGGCATCGTTGAGCAAGAGGAGAGCGTCGAAGCCCTCTTCTATCTCACGGAACGCTGCGATGTTCGGCACCTCGAGGAGCTCGGTAACTGTCACCTCGCAGGTCGCTGTCAAACCATTTTGGGCAGTAGCCGTGATGTGTGCCACGCCAACGCTTATGGCCGTTACCATGCCGTTGCCATCAACCGTAGCCACCGACGTGTCATCGCTGACGAAGTTGAGCGTGCAGGGAGCTGTCTCAGGATCCTTCGTCACCTCGAGCTGGAGCGTGCTTCCGATGCTGAGCCTGTAGCTGTCGCTGCTGAAACTGATGGATGTCAGCACATCCACATCGTAGGCCTCGAAAGAGATGACGCCACCCGTCTCCCTGATGTTGCGCAGAGCCAAATTGGAGAGTTTGCCACTCCAGGTCTTGAGGCTGGGCGTAGTCTGGTTGCTGATAGCCGTGACGTTCTTTGTACCAGGGAAGGGATCGCTTGCTGTAGCGGCAGAGATGCTGTAAGCATCCGACTTCACACCACCCGCGCGAAGCAACTCATAGTAGGGATGGTTGGGATTGTCGTTCACCGTATTGGCATACGTCCATGCATCGGTGTTCGTGGAATCGACACGGAAGATGAGCATGCCATGACCTGGCAATGCAGCATCCCACTTCGTTTTCTGTCTGTTCTCGATATAGAACGTCTCTTTATTCTCCTGAGTGTTCAAGCGGTAACCGGTATTGCTCGCATGAAGTGCATCGATGCTGTACGAGCCAGCTTCATTCAGGACTTGCGGATTGGCAAAGCCCAAAGCATAGCGCTCAAAGAGCGAAAAGCCGCATGGCGTACGACCATAGTTCAAATCGGCGCCACTCGCCATGAGCGACCACGAATCGGGATTCACGCACTCACCATCGTACTGGTTGCCGGTGTCATAGAAGTCGGGAAGACCCAACACATGACTAAACTCATGACACATCGTGCCGATGCCCTCGAGCACATTCCAGTCCGTAGAACCGAAAAGCTCGGTGGAACAAGCATAGCGTCCCAAGTACACACCATCCTTACGCACGTAGCGGGCATAACTTATGTCGTACTGATGCGGCCAAAGCAGGCGGCTGTCGTTGCCCTGAACGTATGAGCCGAGACCGGCAAAGATGAAGTAAATCATGTCGACCACTCCGTCGTTGTTGACATCGTAGTCACTGAAGTTCACCTGCGAATCGGCAGCCGTACATGCATCAATCATCAACTGAACACCATTCTGCGTGCCGTTGGCATAGTACTGGCTGCGGTTCACCTGCACTGGTCCCACGACATCGAAGGTAGGAACGAACACGCCATTGGAGTTGTCGCGATAATAGTCGCGAATGCTGCCCGTGCAACGCACCTGACCGCCATAATAGAAGTTGGTACGGTCGTTGCCCGTATAGTTGTCGGCATTTATCATGTCCTCCATGATGTCGGCGTAGTCGTCATATTGGAAGTCACAGTCATTATACTCGACAAGTATCACTAATCCGCGAAACTGGGAGTAGTCATAGAGATTCGCACGACTTTGGCTAAGCTGACGAGCTCGCTGAGCACGGTTCTGATGGCGCATTGTTTCCATCTGCACCGTCATCTGCGGCTTCAGGCGACCAGTCCTTTCAATGTAATCGCGTTCAGCTGCAGAACGCTCTCCGGCATCATGAGCCAGCAGTTCTGTAGGCTCCAGTTGCCCCTCCTCGTTTTTCTTGGCATAGACGTAAGCACCGTCATTACGGCGCACCAGCGAATAGCCATCCTCCGTCGTATTGTAGTGGAGATACTCATCACCCACCAGGCGGATGGTTACGCTGGAACCGTCGGGCTGAGTCACACGCGTGGTGCCTCGGTAAGCCGGACGAGCATAGAAAATGGCGATGCCATACAGCATCGCCATTATAGTCAGAGTGAGTCTTTTCATTTAACAAGCACCTTCTTGCCGTCCTTCACGACAATGCCTCTGTAGTTCTTGCCGACAGGCTGACCTGCCAGATTGAAGGGACGACGGTTCTTAATGGGAGTGCTTTCAACGATTGTGCTGATGCCATCAGGATCAACACCCTGAGCAACAGTTACAGTCAGCTTTGCACCTTCCTGGTAGAACACAATCTTGGCTGTGCGGTACTGTACGCCTTCGGGAAGAGCCTCGGCTGTAAATACCAGGTCATAGTCGATGCCATTGACAAAGTACTCGTATTCATCACCATCCTCATCATAGTCAGTGGCAGTAGTGTAGTCCTCGTTAGCCACCTCAACAGTAAGCCATTCGGGAACATCCTCTACTTCTTCGTCATCCTCAAGTACGCTTTCTACAAAGAGTCTGTAAGAGGGCTGCTCTGTATCTTCGTTGGTAGAATAATACATGGGATTGACGTGTACTGAAGCAGTGCCGCCCTCTGTATCAAACTTCAGGTCGGTATCATCCTCAGTGTAAAGGTAGCCATAGGTTGCATCGAGCAGACCGATAAAGAGCTGAGGCCAACCAGGAATTCTACTCTGGTATGAATACATCCTGCCACTATCATCGTCTGTTTCTTGGAACCATGTGGAAGTAATCTCGTTAAAGTTGTATGAATGGCTTCCGAGCACACCGCTGAAGGTGCCGTTATCCCATCCTTCGATGATGATTACGAACTCGTCCTCAATGAACAGGTAGTCCACAGTCTCGCTCATACCGAACTCGTCTTCAATATACAGCTCGTCGAAGTTGACGGCAGTAAGGCCAGAAGAAGTTGCAAACTCGTCATTCACATTTGCTGTCGTAGCATCACCCTCGGCAATGATTTCACCAATAGTGAGATCTCCCTTTGCACTGCGCTCACACTTACACAATTTGATGTGCAGATTGAAGTCATCCTGGGCTACGAAATCTACCATAGGCAATGTCACGCCAGTAAGATAGAGAGGAGTGGCAGGCTTACCTTGATAAGAATAGATAGTGGACATGCTTGTGGGATTTGAGGAATATTGCGCATAGATGTCTGGTGTTGCCCAATTGATATAGAATGTCAGTTCGTAGTCAGGATTCTGACGAGACATTGTAGCATAAGTGCCATCACTAAACATGAAGGAGTTGGCTCCACTTCCTGCGTATATGTAACATTCTGTATATAAAGGTTCATCTGTAGGATTACCATCATCATCTGTAACCATGTTGTTTTTACCCCATGTATAAGGTTTAGAGGCTTCTTTTTCATTGTAACCAATGAGTGTGAAGTCACTATAGAGGGCACCGCCCTTAGTATTTAAGGTGAAATCTCTGTCGTTACCCGTAATGGTAGTCTCCACATCGTCATCATCCGTCTCCGTAACCGACCATTCAAATCCAGTAGCAACATCAAAGGTTTCATTGCGGAATGAGGTGGGAGCATACGCACCCATCATACCAAGATTTGCATAATAGGAGTAGCCGGAAAGGCCCAAACCTGCGAACAATACCAAATTCTCTGGTTCAAAAACAACATCTTCTGGAGCCTCTGGCGGTGCATCGTACGTACGATACTTCGGCTTGTCAATGTATACATAACCACCAGCATAGCTCTCAAAAGTAGGATCGTACTCGCTTGTAGTCCATGCACCAATGACAATGCTTTCGTCATCAATAGTTAACAGACCATTTTTATCCTCGGTCAGCACGATACTGCCGTCCTCTGAAGTGGCACTGAAAACAATGACATAATACTCTTCAGTAGAAGCAATAACCTGAGGTTTAACTGTTATCGTACGACCGTTCTGCTCATACTCTACGTCAATGCCGTCAGGATAAAGTGTAGAGAACACTTCATCGAGAGGAGTCAAATCAACGAGAATGTTGGTAGTCTCACCGTCAATGGTCCTTATGCCACGTTGCAGAACCCAGTCAGCAGGCTCGTTGGCAAAAAAGTCCACACCATGAGCTTTGTATTTAGTTTCAATTTTGGTCTCCAACTGGAAGTAATAACTAACATTGACAGTCAACTCATAAAAAGAGACGAAAGCTTCACTTTCCTGCCAAGCTGCGTCAAACCCAACGTTTGCAAATTCACCCAGAGCAATGTAGTCACCATCGACGATAGTCAGCTTACCATTCTCACTAACCTTCATGGTGATAGAGCCATCTTCGGTCAGAGGAGAGAAAATTGTGAGATAGAAAGTGGTATCCTCTGCTTCATTCGGATAACTTGCAATGGTTTGCGGCATGATAGTGATAATGCTATCATCAGTAACGCTATACTCCATAGGAATACCATCAGGGTAAAGACTTGAAAGATAGTCGGGCGTAGGCATTATGTTTACCAAAACATCAACCTCTTCTTCCTCTTCGGTCTCATCATTCACGTATGTTGCCGTTGTGGGCTTCATAGTCCACTGCTGAGACTCGTCTGTAAAATAGTCGATGCCTGTACCTGTGTATTCCTTTGCAAATGCAGGAGCCTTGCGTGGAGCGTTTGCACGAGAGGTTAAGGTCATCGTGGGCTGAAGATTCGTTATCTTCTGCACTTTGCTCCTGTTCGCCATCTTAGACTGTACTGCAGGCAATACAATCACAGGAGTTTTCATAGCACGTGTTACAGGCTTCAGATTGGCTGCATCAAGAATGAACTTGTTGCTTCTAATCGCATGACTTCTCTTTATCAAGTCAGTACGCGGAGCGGTTGCTTGGAAAGAGCGTTGAGTCTGTGCCTTGTTCACCATGTTGGTTTGAGCCTGAGGAACAGACGTGGGCTTGGTCTTAAATTGAGCGCTTGCGGACAATGCGACCAAAACCATTACCGAAAAAAGTAAATACTTCTTCATAACTTGTTTGATTTTATTGTTTATAATATAAGTTGTATTAGGGTTTCAATGTATACTTATTTCCCTCACCCACAGCGAGCAACTCGCAACCTGTGGGAAGGAAATAGCTGTCTGGAACAATGTTGTATGTGCCGGCGAGCGACGCAGCGAACTGACGTGCTAGAGCTTCAAGGTCACATTTGGAACTTATGTTTGTAAAATTGCGGTCAGTCGCTTCGTCACCAGTAGTTGATATCTGCATCTGTCCATATGCCGGACGGGTGGTGGAAAGCAAAAGACCTGCCGTATTGGTTTTAGTCTTAGCAGCATTGGTATAGAACGTGAACACAAGACCTCTTACGGCTCCGCTTCCCGTGGAGCGACCGAGTCCAACCTTTGCAAGGGAGTAATTCGGGTTAAACTTCCCAAACTCGACATCTATTTGTGCCAGCAAGTTCTTCTGCTCCTCGGTCATCTCTTCCTGGTCGAAATTCCAAATGGTGTTGCGCGTATTGACAATGTATGTGTCCCATGTGGGAACAACTTGTACACTGTCGTTCTCAGACTTCAGACAGGATTTGTCTTCTGCCAAAGTGAAATCCTTGAACGTGGTACTGCCTATGCTGTTCTTGTGCTGCAGACAAAAACCTGTCGGGGTGAACACGCAATTGAACACAGAGGGGAACAATGGGTCGTTGACACGCTCGCAATAGGTGACAACCCCACTACGCAGATTCTTGAAATAAAGCGTGTCGGTGCCACAGATTACATAATAAGATGTAATGGTGCTGTTAGTGATCTCGTTTAAGAGAGCATCTGTGTCAGCCATGTAATCTTGCCAAGGGCGGTCGCAAGGAACAAAACGTACTCCTGCAAAATGACGCTGACCATGAAACAGGATATTATCGCCCTCGTAGCCTTGGAATATCAGGTTATGGTCACCCGACATGCCTTCGCCATCGCTCACGAGATTAGATGGAGCTTGTGATGGGTCAACAGGGTCTGCAAAGACTGTCAAGATATCATTCCAGGAGTTGAATGCCAAGATAGGACCATCTTCGCTCAGCATTTCATAAATGCTCGTACATTCTGTGTACTTATTGGCTCTACCATTACGAAGGAAGCGGTGGTTACTTGCCAACGTCACCTTGCCGTCAGCATAGAAACGGCCAAAGAGATTAAACCCTTCGAAGTCCTTCTCTTCTGTACCTCTCACGAAGTACTGTATAACCCAACCATAATTATCCTCGCTGCTTTGCTTAACGAGACGAGACTTTAAATCCTCGTTGAAATGTGTGACACGCAAAGCCGTGCTCTCATCAAAGAAGTCATCCTCTTGGAAGCGGGAACAGCCAGCAAAAGTAATAGCAGCCAATGCCACACTTATTGCAACATATCTTATATCTTTCTTCATCATATTCTATCTTTGAGATTAATTCAGCTCATAAATGGTGACTTCTTCATTAACGTAATCGTTAACTCTACTTTGGCGCGCTTTTACCTCTCTGCGTATTTCATAGAGATGCAGGCCCCACTTCTCAGTATACCATTTTGTAGCAACTTCCAATTTCTTTAATATAGCATTCATGCCACTTGTGGTAGTAGCATTATCAGTCTTTACCCAATTGTCAAGATAATCGCGGAAAGATGTAAACTCTGCTTCCGTCTCAAACCTCAGTGTGTTCTCGGTGTGTTCTCTGGCATCTCTCTGATGGAAATCAGGCACAAAGCGCACACTCTCCTCGCCCGTCTCGCTGTCAACGCTGGTTTCTTTTAGAATCTTAAAATTGTTCCAAGGCTTGTTGGGTTCATCAAGGCCGGCTATCTCCAACGAATCAATAAGCACGTAGATGAGTTCCTTGTCACCCTCCTTCACACCGCCATTGGCACATGCATCGATGATGGTATTCATCCAACGGCAGTCAGTATCGGTAATTGTGCAGGACAATGTCTCAACGAAGTCTTCATAGGTAGCAGAGGAGCCATACTGAGTGACAAAACCCAAACCATGAGACTTCACAGAATCACGTTCTTGCCAGGTTCGTCCATCATAGTCGCCAGGAGTAATCTGACCGAAGTTGACAGGATAAGACTTTGTCTGATGCAGAATGTGAGAGAACTCGTGGTGCATTGTGTGGAACTGATCCTTGTTAAGCAATTCCATATCTGCTGCGGTATATTGGTCTTCAGGAGTCCACAACTTCATTCCGTTTACGCTGATAAGCGTTATCTTGACACCACCTGAAGCATAGCCCAAAGTCTCTGTTTCTGTAGTTGGAGAATATGCCTTGGAACCAATGAAGTGGAAGATACGGGGGCCATACTTCTTCATAAACTCTTCGCCGGCATATTTGGTATAAACTTCATAGAAGAGATACTTAATGAAATGAGCCAGGAGCTGCGACTTCTTGTAGTCGCTTGGCGTGAGTTGATAGCTCAGCTGGGTTGCGGGGAAGTTGAACTTGTACTGTATCTCCGTATTGTAGGGAACCACGAAGTTATCGTAGAGCCATTTGTCGAACGGATAGGTCGCTTGACTTTCATCAACAGCAGGCGTTGTGGTATCAAAGATTGACTCTGTGAAGTCATCTTCGCTGCGACAAGAGGAGAACGCAGCGACCAATGCTGCTATACCTATTATATATATTGCCTTTTTCATCTTTCTTCTCCTTTATAAATTAGTATCACTATTTAAGTCCTGATCATCATCCTGAGGATCATACACCTTTGGAACGGGCACAGAACTCGGTCCGCTACTCTGGTTTGAAGAAGGACGTATACGGTCATTTGAGGGATATCCTGCATCAACTACATTCTGAGGAATCTGCAGTACGCGGCGAGGATCGTCCCAAGTCAAGGAGTCGGTATGTATCTCATCCTCATGAGCATTACGGTAATGATGGTATACCTTAATGCCATATCGCTTAATATCAAACCAACGCAGTCCTTCATGGATGGTTTCGATACGACGGAAATGCAAAATACAATCCAGGACACTTAGGTCGTCGCCAGCCAAGACTTTCTCAAATCCCATCTCTTGCGGATACAGTTCACTTACCCAGTCATTGTTGTTAGCCCCACGTCTGTATTTCCTTGTTATCTTGTCAAGGGTCAAGGGGTCAGTCACCTCATGTGAGTTTGTCCATAGACCCAGATCCTGAATGGCTCCTTCACGGTCACCCATATAAAGCTTCGCCTCAGCACGGCACAAGATAGTCTCATCTGCCGTAAATGGCTGATAGAGTTGATGGACGTATCCAATACCTGCAATTTTATCTGTGTACTCAAAGTATTCGTAGAGGCGGAAGAGCCATGCACCAAACTGCTGTCCTGCACCATTGATGTATACCATGCCTTCGAAAGCAGGCAATACGCCAGACCAGTTGGGACCATTGCCCCATATCGTTACATCAAGTGTAGAAGGTACATGCCAAGTCTTGCCAGATGTATCCTTGAAATCCGTTCCCTCGTTAATGGCGAAGCGCGCATTGGCAACAAGCATACGCCATTGCAGGGAGTATGTTGACTGTATCATGTAATTACAGGAGAGCTTTTCGTCGTTGTAATTATTAACTTTGGTCTCCAGAGTATTCTTGTTTATTGCTTTCCAGTTGCGGAGCTGCGGGTTGGTTCCCAATACTTCGTTAGCATACTTCAAGCAATTTGCATAGTCGCGTTTGAAGAGGTAGAAACGAGCAGCAAAGGCGTTGGCTGCATTGTGATTGAAATGATAGGCAGGCACCTGATACCTGGAATCATCAATGAGGTCGATGCCCTCGAGGAAGTCTTCCTCGATGAGGTCATATACTTCAGCCACGCTCTTGCGGAACTTGGGGTCACCATAATTCACGTTGACCGTGTTCTCTACTTCCTTAACATAAGGTATGCCCACATCGGCACGGCTTCGAGCTTCGTCCTTGTATGCTTCTGCGAAGACATTTACAAGCACAAAGTGCAGATATGCGCGCAGGACGTGAGCCTCGCCCCAAGAGTGTGCCAGTTCGCGGTCATGAGCAGGGTCGTCGCTCATCTCTTTCATGGCTTGGATGGCATGGTTGGCAACGGCTATTCCCTGATAGTACGATTCCCATACGGTATAAGGCGTATCGTCCTCGCCAGTGCTGTAGTTATCTATGTCTTCCCATCTGTAAGCTTGTCCGTGGAAAGCATAATAGGGGTCATTGTGAGTGGCAGGAACCACGACATTGTCATCGAGCATATTGTCGCCCGACAATTCACAGATGACAGCAGGAGTGGACAAGGGATAGGCCGATGTCAACAGTTTGCCTATTTTGTCTGTATTGTCTATCTCTGTGCGGTTATCCGGAGCCTCGTCAAGCGCAGTACATGACCATACACTCATGATACTGATGGCACAGATAACAAAGAGGCTGTATATATTTCTATTCATATCCTTCATAATCTAAATCGTTTAATTAAAAGCCTAAACGCACTGTTGCTGTAAACTGCTTAGAGATAGGAGCAGCCACACCGCCAGAGTTGATGAACTCGGGGTCTTGACCGTTCAGCTTCTTGTCTGCATAGAGCAGGCAGAGGTTCGTTGCGGCCACCTTAAGAGAAGCGCGGTTGATGAATGTGGTCTTCTTGAGCCACTCATCAGGCAAGACATAAGTGAGGGCTACTTCCTTCAGACGAATGAAATCGCCATTTGCGATACGTTCGGTAGAATAGTTGTAGGCGTTGTAGGCCGTACGCATTGTGAACGAGCCGTAGCGGTCTACCTGACTCTTCGAAGCAATCGTTGGGATTGTCGTTACAGCCTCATCGCCGGGAATTGACCAACGGTTCTTGAATTCGCGGGGGAATGCCAAGAGGTCGCTATAGGCAGATGAGAAGACGGGATCGAGACGCACGACATTACCACCAGCATAGGTGATGAAGAGGTCGAGCGAGAGAGAGCCCCATTTCTTGCTCTTGAAGCTGAAGGTATTGTTGAACGAACCATAGAATGTTGGGTCGGAGGGACCTTCGTAGATGAGGAAGTCCTTCAGGTTCTCGGTCTCCTGGAAATTTACGTCGCCGACTGTCTTCACGCCGGATTCATTATAAACCTGCGGCAAGCCCTCGGAGTTGAGGCCGGCAAACTTATAACTGAAGATAGAGCGTACAGGATAGCCTTCGATGGCGTAGCCCAAACCGGTTACGAGGTCGACGGCACGGCTTGCCACCTCAAGAGACGTAATCTTGTTCTTTGCCTTTGAGAAAATGAAGTCTGTGTTCCACTTGAATCCTGCCTTGTCAATATTGACAGTAGAGATACCCAATTCAACGCCATGCGACCTCATGTCTGCCACATTGGCATACTTAGAGATTTCACCACCGGCGCCTTGGGTGTAAGTACGGCCTATCAAGTCGTAGTTGTTACGTCCGTAGACATCGAACGTCACAGCGATGCGTTCCCTCAGGAAGCTCAAGTCAACACCGACATTCCATTCGTGTTTCTTCTCGTATGTCAACTCGGAGTTGGCAAGAGAAGAGATATAAATTTGTGACTCGGCAGCAGAGGTAAAGGGACGCCAAGCGTTCTGGGTCATAAAAATGGCCTCTGCATTAGTTACCCATGATGGACCGGTATCGGCTGTCAGCGAATAACTGCCACGAATCTTCACTTGTGAGAGCCATGAACTGGTGCGTTCCATGAACTTCTCGTTGGTGAGGTCGTATGAACCTGAGATGTTCCAAGTTGGCAGCCAACGGCTTTGACGGCTCTTGCCGAGGCGGTTGGTACCTTCGTAACGCAGCGTGCCGTTCAGGGTGTAACGCTGATCAAAGTTGTAGTTCACCTGACCATAGTATGCCAGAGTGTTGGTCAGCGTGTATGATTCGCCGAAGTATTCCGTGTTTTCCTCGTTCATCTGCTTGAGCCAGAGGTATGGCGTATAAGTGATGCCACCGTTTTCAAACTGGTAGCCCCAGCCTGTCCAGGTCGTTGCAGTGCGACGAACGGAAGAGTACTCCGTACCGACCATGCCATTGAGCGTATGTTTGTCGTTGAATACGTTGTTATAGCCAGCCATGAAACGGAAGGTATTCGAACGCATGTTGTCGTCATACTGATACTTGATACCGCCTGTAGGCAGGATGGATTCCGGGAGAGCGAGCTCGTTGTCGGGATCAGTATAGAGCAATGTGTTGTTGTCGCGGATGGTGGAGTTGTCGTCCTGAGCATCCACGCCGGCACGATAGGCGTTTGCCTGGTTGGCCTTGTCCATCACATTGTGCTGACGCTTAGTGTGCGAGATACGTGAGGAGATAAGTCCGTTCAGTCGCCATGCTTTGGTAGGCTTGTATTCCAGCTCGCCGCGGAACATGAGTTCTGTCACGTTGATATCGTTGTAGTTATACTCCAATTCGTCGAAGATATTGAAGCCTGTGTAGAAACGTGTGTAGTTGACGTTGGGGTCGAGGCAGCGGCTTGTGTTCATCGCATAACTGAAGGGGTTGATGTCGAAGTCGCGCTTAACTTCGCCGGTTACCACGTCGGTGGTACGGTTCAGCGAACCCGGAGCCTCTTGCTTACGGTAGCTGCCCTGAGCGGCCAGCTTCACAGAAAGCAGGTTGCAACCTTTCCTGTCTTTCAGGATATCGTAGGAGGTGTTGCCATTGAAGGTATAACGATCCACGCTGCTACGGTTGACGAAATGTCCCGGGTCAGTGAGTATAGACATCGAGAAGTAGTTCTGCGAACGTTCCGTACCGCCGCTAATGCTTACTGAATGATTCATCTGAACCTTATTGGTGAACAGCAGGTCGAACCAGTCTGTGTTGCGGAACTCGGCAGCCTGCAGATAGGCATTGCGAGCGGCTTCAGTATTCTGCAGTCCGAATGTGCCTGTCTCTGGGTTGTAAGAACGCAGCTGCTGGAACATGTAGCCATAGATGCCGGTATTCTGGTCGTTGACCATATTGTCGAGCTGCAGCCAACCTTTGTCGTACATCTCCTTGTAGACGCCCATCACTTCCTGCGAGTTCATGATGTTGTAGTCATTGTAGCTGGGCTTGAGGCGAGAGGTGAACTCACCGGTATAGTTGACGCTTGCCCTGCCCTTAGAACCTCTCTTGGTGGTGACGACAATCACACCACCCATGGCACGAGCACCGTAGATGGATGTTGCCGAGCCGTCCTTCAGGACGGTAAAGGACTCGATGTCGTCCGAGTTAAGGCCTGCGACGGCCGACGAGATAAGGGTCTTCGCATCGCCGGAAGCGAGGTCGTCGGCGCTGACGTCCACATTGTCTTCGTAGATGACACCATCCACTACCCACAAGGGCTTCGAGTTACCGTAGATGGACGTTGCGCCGCGGACACGAATCTTGGGCGAGGCACCGAAGGTGCCCGTCACGTTCGTCACCTGCACACCAGCCACACGGCCTTCCAGCGAGCGGCTCACGTCGGCCATACCCGAGAGTTTTATCTTCTCGGCATCGACTGTTGTGGCTGCACCCGTGAAGAGTCGCTTGTCGATCTGTTGCTGTCCGTTCACGATGACCTCGGTCATCTGCACGTCCTCACCTTGCATCATAATGCGCATTCCGTTCTTGGCCTTGACCTTTTCGGTGCGCATACCAATCATTGACACTACCAAAACGGCGTTCGACTTGACGTCCTTCAGTGTGAAGTTGCCGTCGAGGTCCGTAATGGCTCTGTTCTGCGTGCCTTCCACCAAGACGTTTGCACCCATCAAGGGCTCGTTGTCGTCTGCAGAAAACACTGTTCCTGAAACTGTTGTCTGCGCTATCGCTACTCCGACATATAGGAATAACAGCGCCAAGACAAGACTAAACTTTCTATATAAAACCATTTTTAATTAGTTAATTCTTCTCGTTCTCAAGTTTGCGCTCCCAGAGCCCTATATTATATATTAATAATGTGTAAGGACACCAAAAAGCGCACAATTCGAGCTGCAAAGGTAAGAAGTTTTTTTCTAATTATTTGCAAATTGCAGCAAATTATTTATAATAAATATACAATTTTACACAAAACAACCCGATTTTGTGAATAAAAACTACACAGAAATCACGTTTTTGAGCACAAAAGCACACTTTTCCCCACATATTTTCGCCGGACATTGATAATCAAACGATTAGGTGCGACAGGAAACACAGCACGGTCAAATTGCAAACATCACGTGGGTAAATTGAAATCATCACGTGGAATATTTTAAATATAACGTGGGTAAATTGGAATTATCACGTGGGTAAATCGAAAACATCACGTGCCTCGTTTGGAGTCACTCCAGGAGAGGACAAAAACAAAGACGTGCGCCCCGAGTTGAAGAGGCGCACGTCGCATATGAATTTCCTATTGTTGATTAAGCTTCTCTCTCAATCCAGGCAAGCGTGTCGCCGCGGCGAACATGGGAAGCTTTCTTGGCTGCGATGTCCACGAGACGGCCTCCGATACCTGCTGGAACGGGGACAAACTCTCCCCAGGTTGCCTGTACGTAGCAAAGGATGTCGCCGTCCTTGTACTTTTGTCCGACAGAGGGCTCGAGGCAAGGAATGCCTTCGCCATCGCCCTTGAACTCGTAGAACACCTGACCATCCACGGGACTAACCACGGCGTCGGCTTTAGCGTGCTTGAAGGCTGCCAGTTCCTCGGGCTTTATCGACTTGCTCATCTTGGCCGTTTTCGCTTTCTCCAGATCATCCAGGAAGTTCTTCTTCGCCTGTCCGCTCTTGAAGTTGCGATACTGCTCGGGGTGCATGGCCAGCTCGAAGAGCTCTTCGTCGTCCTGCCCGAAGTCCCAGCCGTTCTCCTTCATCTCCTTGCGGAAGTCGTCGAGCGCGTTGGGATAGAGCGTGTGCGGGTCGATGTCGGTGAACTCCTTGCCCTTCTCTTTGGCAAGCGCTTTCAGCTCCGGGGCTATCTCGCCGGGCACCTTGCCGCTCTTGCCCAGTATCATACCCCACATGGCCTCGTCCATCATTACGAACCTTCCCTTGCCCTGCTCTATGGTGAGGAGGTTCATCAGGGCGATGTTCTTGGTGTACTGGCTGAAAGGCGTTACCAATGGAGGATAGCCGACCATCGGCCAGACATGCTCCACCTCATTGAAGAGGGCGACGAGCATGTCGTCGGTATTTATTTCAGGTTCGCCCTTCTGCTTGCGCAGGTTGTTGATGACGCTCTGAATGCCACCCAGGTCGGCCATCATGCTGCCCATCATGCCGCCGGGCAGTCCGCAGCCGAGCAGGAGGCTCGACATGTGCTTGTTGGCGGGATTGATGAAGTAGCCGAGCCAGTCGTCGATGAACTCCTGCGTGAGCGAGCGAGCTTTCATGTAGGCCGACATGTTTATCTCAGGCACATCGAAGCCCTCGTTCTTCAGCATCGACTGCACAGAGATGATGTCCGGGTGCACCTTGCCCCAGGAGAGGGGCTCGATGGCGGTGTCAATGATGTCAGCGCCGTTGTTGCACACCTCGAGGATGCTTGCCATAGAGAGGCCCGGGCCGCTGTGGCCGTGATACTGTATGATGATGTCGGGATGCTTCTGCTTGATCATGCCAGTCAGCTTGCCGAGCATAGCAGGCTGACCGATGCCGGCCATGTCCTTCAGGCAAATCTCGGCTGCTCCGGCCTCTATCAGCTGGTCTGCAATGGAGGCGTAGTACTCAGCCGTATGTATGGGGCTGGTAGTGATACAAAGGGTTGCCTGCGGAATCATGCCGCCTTCCTTGGCCCACTTGATGCTCGGGATGATGTTGCGAACATCGTTCAAGCCGCAGAAGATGCGGGTGATGTCGGTGCCCTGCTTCTTCTTCACCTTGTACATGAGCTGTCGCACATCGTCCGGCACGGGATACATACGCAGGGCATTGAGGCCGCGGTCGAGCATGTGTGTCTTGATGCCGACTTCGTTGAAGGGCTTGCAGAATGCTCGGACAGCCTCGTTGGGGTTCTCACCCGCCAGGAGGTTCACCTGCTCGAATGCACCGCCATTGGTCTCCACTCGGTCGAAACAACCCATTTCGATGATGACGGGCGCTATACGTGCCAACTGGTCCTTGCGCGGCTGGAACTTGCCGCTGCTCTGCCACATGTCTCTATAGACGAGACTGAATCTTACTTTCTTCTTCATTTGCTATTTCAAGTAATTGGGCGCAAAGATACACAATTATCTTCACTTTGCGAACCTTTAGGGCAAAAAACTTACCTTGTTTGCTCTATTTTTACGCTTACACCTTGACAAGAGACACCAAAAGGCGGGTTTTCCTTCTCAATTGTAACGCTTACCTTTATGACTGTAGGGCACTCCTCGAGAACCGCAGATGCAATCCTGGCCGCTACATGCTCCAGGAGATTCGAGGGTTTGCCCATCTCCCTTTCCGTTATGCTGACAAAGCGAGAGTAGTCGGCTGTGCCTTCCAACTGGTCTTCCCTCCATGCCGAAGCCGCCACTTCTACTTGAGCAGAAATGGTGACATAGAACTCGCCACCTACGACACGTTCCTGAGGATGACAGCCATGAAAGGCATGCACCTTAATGCTATTGACGCTTATCTCACATTTAGCCATTTGCCATTTGCCATTTATTTCCCTGAAGGGAATTAGGGGGTTTCCTCTTCCTCGTCAAATGTCTGTTGCGAATCCGGCAGGTACTTCTTCAGTACCCTTGCCACGCCCGCAGTCCACGAGTTGATGGTGTCGTTCTCCAACTGGAGAGACGTGATGAGGTGTATGACATGGTCGATGGGCATACGATAGCGCAGCACACCGCTGATGAGTTTTGCATAGTCCCAATACTTCGGGTTGAAGCGCTCGCTCAGTCCTTCGATGGTGGTCTTGTAGCCGCGCTTGTTGACAAACTGGAAGTCGTAGCGCTTCTGTCCCTCGCGGTCATAGTGCTTGATGATGAAGCCCTTTGAGACGCTCTTCGGGATAGCGATGCCTTCGTCGTCGTCCTGCAAACCGGTGAAAATCTCATAAGGCAGTCCGTCGAGCAAGCCGACGAAGGCCACCCATTTGTCCTTCTTGTTCTGGAAGCGAACCACATCGCACTCCAAGACTTCCGGCCTGCGCTCCACCACCGATGGGATGATGCCGCCGGGGAAGCCTTCCGTCTTCATGAACTTCTGCTGGGCAAGTATGGCGAGCAAAGCATCCGACATTGCCTCATTGTCCTTTCGAGTATAACGGATATCGGTGAAGACCTGTGCCAGCGTCTGCTTGTCGTTAACCTCCACGAAATGCTTGTTCACGGCGAGCGACTCGCGCTTCTTGTAGCAAGCATCTATGCGCTCCGGAGTAAAGGGATTATAGGTCTCTTGATGCACAATGGCTTGGAGGGGGAGGCGATCCGTCTGTCGGGGTTTCTCAGCAGGCCAGCCAATAGTGAGCGTGGCAACAGGGAAGACGAGTTCGGGCAGTTCAAGGGCCGCGATGATGGCATGTGGCTGATAAATGGTCGTGCCGAGGAAACAAATGCCGAGGCCCACTTCTTCTGCCAGACAGCAAAAAGTCTGTGTGAAGAGCAGGGCATCTGTAGCGGCATTGATGAAACTCAGCACATTGTCATAGCCGGGACTTGCCTCGCGCTGCAAGCACCAGTCTGTTGTCCTGCGGAAATCCGCGCAGATGGTCAGAACCACAGGAGCCTGTGTCACCATCGGCTGGAAGAAGTGTGCAGGTGCTAGTTGTTCCTTCTTTTCTGCCGAACGGGTCACCACGACACTATATAGTTGGAGGTTGCCCATGGTCTGAGTGCGCGAGGCTTCCTCAATTAACCGATTCAGCAGCTCGTCGCTGACGGGCTGCTGAGTGTATTTGCGGATAGTTCTTCTCTGCTTGATGTTCATAGTGCTTTTCCTATTAGTTTGCCTTCCAACTCTTCCAGATGATGTTGCAACCTCTTGTCCACTTTCAGCCGTTCGTCAATAGTTTTGATACCGTGCAAGACGGTGGCGTGGTCACGGTTGCCGACATAGATGCCTATCTTGCTTGCCGTCAGCTTGGTGTGTTTATGAGCCAGATACATGCTCATTTGCCGAACAGTGACGATTTCCGCCTTGCGGCTCTTGCCGAAGATGTCTTCCTCCTTCACATTGAAGTGCTCGCAAGTGGCAGAGACAATCTGGTCGATGGTGACATTCTTCTTCTCCACCTTGATACGACCAGCCAAGATGCGACGGGCAAACTCCAAGTCAATCTCCTTGCCATACACGACCGAATAAGCCAGCAGGCTATGAATGATGCCCTCCAGTTCGCGTACACTGTTGTTGACGTTCGACGAAATGAAGTCGAGCACCTCATCAGGGATGTTCAGGCCATCATGCTTAACGATGCTGTGCAAGATATTACGGCGCAAGCCCTCCTCCGGCTTCTCCATCTCAGCCATCAGTCCGCTCTTGAAGCGGGTGATGAGCCTCTCCTCCATGCCTTGCAGCGAGACGGGCGGACGGTCGCAGGTCATGATGATTTGCTTGCCGTTCCTGCGAAGGTGGTCGAAGATGTGGAAGAAGGCATTCTGAGTACCTGCCAGTCCTGCCAACTCCTGCATATCGTCCACAATGAGCATGTCTATGCTTTGGTAGAAATGGATGAAGTCGTTGAAGACATTACGCTTCCGGGCATCCGTAAACTGCACCATAAAGAGATGTGCGCTCAGGTAGAGGACGCGCTTTTCGGGATGAAGTTCCTTCGTTCGCAAACCGATGGCATTCACCAGATGCGTCTTGCCCACACCGCTCGGGCCATAGATAAAGAGCGGATTGAAGGTCATCTGCTCAGGATGCTCGGCAATGGCTTGACCTACGCTGCGCGGCAACTTGTTACTCGTGCCCTCGATGAAGTTGGCAAAAGTCTGATGGGGATTCAGTTGCGAGTCGAGGTCCTCAGGCAGACCGACAGCTTGAGCCAGTGTAGGCGACTGGTTGGCAGGGAAATTGCCTGGAGCAGTTTCCACCACAACATTGCCTTCGCTCTCCTGGCTGACCGTCACATTGTCTGCCACTTCCACCTGATAGTAGAGAGCCACCTCTTCGCCAAAGAAACGGCTGATGGTGACGTGAATGAGCCGACGGAAATGCTCCTCCAGATATTCGAAGAAGAACTGAGATGGTGTAAACACCGTCAGCTCTTTCTTGGCAGCATCATACGACTTGAGTCTCATCGGAGAGAACCAAGTCTGGAACTGCTGCTCGTTCACGTTGCTGCGGAACATATCCATGCAACGCTGCCACAATATCTGTTCTTTCTCGTTCACGTATATTATATAATGTGTAAAACTCCTCCCCATAAAGGGGGAAATGAGAGCCCATTCTTTTTAGGCGAATTCGAGTGCAAAGGTACTGCAAAATCTTCAAACCACCAAAAAAAAATGCCCGACACAAAAAATGCTCAAATGCATAACTTTCTGTATTTCAACAAACGGCACAAAAGAGGAGAAATGTGCACGCGCCACATCTATTGCTTTTTTATAATACACTGACACACAAACGCTTTACAATCAAAAACCATGAGCTGTCTGCCACAAACCACGGCACATTAATTCTTAATTTTTAACTTGTTACTATTTTCTCCTTAGCACGAAAGTCACAACCCACTATTTCACAAAAATCTAAATAGAGACGAATATCGCTTAAAGTGAAAAAACTTATCATTTGCTACAATAAAACACCCCCTTCGTTCGTTTTGTTTATAAAAGAGTTTGTTGACATCGAAAAACAAAACCCATCAACCCTCAATTGTAAACTACCCCCTCGCCTATGGAACAACCATTACCCCTCCCACTTTTTCAGCCAAACGCAGCCGTGCTGGCAAAGATACGACAATTTGCCCGAGCATACCGCCCGCAGCCTTATGTCTACATCGTGCTTAACTTTGAAAGTTAAAGATTTTGCAACCGCGATGTAAATAGTTAATTTACTAAATAGTAAATAAATCGGACTCCGCGCATTAAAAGCGCGCCATAGTTCTTCGCAAAGCTCAGGCGCAAGCGGAACTAAAGAATCTAAGAAATCGTCAAATCATAAATCTCCCGATGCTTTCCCCATCACTATTGTCAGCCAACTTCGCCAATCTCGAGGCCGAGATGGAGTGGTTCAACCGGAGCAGTGCCGACTGGCTCCACATCGACGTCATGGACGGCGTCTTCGTCCCCAACATCTCCTTCGGCTTTCCCGTGCTGAAGCACGTCGCCCGCATTTGTCAGAAGCCGCTCGATGTCCACCTCATGATAGTACAGCCAGAAAAGTTCGTTGGTGAGGTCAAAGCCCTCGGAGCCTACCTGATGAATGTCCACTACGAGGCCTGTCCGCACCTGCACCGCGTCGTCAGCCAGATACACGAAGCCGGCATGAAGGCTGGTGTCACCCTCAATCCTGCCACGCCTGTCAGCGTCCTCGAGGACATAGCAGCCGACGTGGATTTGGTGCTTTTGATGAGCGTCAACCCGGGATTTGGCGGACAGAAGTTCATCCCACATACTTTGGAGAAGGTCAAGGAGTTGCGTCAATTGCTCAACCGTACCGGCAGCAAAGCCCTCATCGAAGTGGATGGCGGAGTGAACTTAGAGACAGGACGCCAATTGAAAGAGGCAGGAGCCGACGTCCTTGTTGCCGGCAACGCCATCTTCCGTGCCCCCGACCCTGCAAAGGCCTGCGAGGAACTTGCCAAGCTGTAACAGACTGACATCTTTCCTTGCACTATGATTGTCCAGCATCCAATGCTCTGGTGCGCTGTTGCTTTGATGGCGGGCATTGCCGTCGGGCTGAACTTCCCCCTGCCCTACTACTTGCTACTCGTGGTGGTGGTCATCGCCTGCACCCTTATGAGAAAGACGCGCCACATCCACGATGTGCTGACGCTCTTCGTATGGTTCCTTCTTGGTTGCAGCAGGGCTTTTGTGGTCTCTTATTACGATGAGAAGCCCCAATGGCAGCAAGTCATTGAAGAAAAGGCAAAAACTGTGCAGGCGACTTTAACAGCGAGGCTGGAGAGGTCGGGTGTGTCGCCTCGAACGCTTGCTCTGGGCGAGGCATTGGTGGTGGGCAAGAAGGATGACTTGAGCCGCGAGACGAAAGAGGCTTACCGTCAGGTGGGGGCGAGCCATTTGTTGGCGTTGAGCGGCATGCACTTGGGCATCATCTACGGCTTCCTTTACCTTATTTTCATTCGCTGGGTACGTTTCAGCAAATGGCGCTGGCATGCGTTGCCACTCGTTCTGCTCCTGCTGTGGGGCTATGCTTTGGTGGCGGGGATGCCTGTCTCGCTGGTGAGGGCAGCGCTGATGCTCAGCATCTTTACCATCCTTTCCTTAATGCAATACGAGACAGACCCGTTGCACGTACTTGCCCTGAGCGCTATCATTATTCTGCTGATTGCCCCGACCGACTTGCTTAGCATCAGTTTTCAGCTCTCCTTTGCCGCCATGTTTTTCATCCTCGCTCTATGGAGACCCGTTTCAGAGATGGTCCCCAAGCTGCATTGGACAGTGAAGTTGTTAGCTGTTTCCTGCGTTGCGACTCTGGGGACGATGCCTTTGATTGCTTATTACTTCCACCGGATTGCTTTGCTCGGCCCGCTCCTAAGCCTGGTTCTAATACCTCTGACCACCACCATCATCTATCTGACCCTCGCGGCAATGCTGCTACCGATTGCGCCTCTGGGATGGATGCTCAATGGTTTGGTCGGCTTGCAGGACTGGATTCTCGACTTTGCGGGAAGCGTTCCTTTCGGCATTCTGACGGATGTCTGTCCGAGTGCCATGCTGGTAGCCATGATGTATGGGGCAATGTTGATTGCCATTGTCAGACTGCGAACCAGGTGAGTCCTTTTCGGTTTTTTCCTTGTGTATGTCGTGAGATTTTGATATCTTTGCAAGCGGAATGGACCATTAAACGTCTCTCGGAATATGAAAAGACTCTTCTTTATTATCCTCATCATGTGTGTGGCTATGCTGCAAGCCAAGGAAAACAGATGGAACGTCAACGGCAATCATGCTGTCTGCTGGTGCACCGACAAGGGCGAGCTGCCATACAACGACCACATTGAAATGGCGGGAATGCGAGCCGCGGCGGTTTATTATTGGGGCGTGGACAGGGAGAAACGCTTCTCGATGGACAGGCACTTGGTCTTCCCGATGCTTCGCACGATTCCCAACAACACGCATGCCAGTTGGATGCCTCGTTGCGATGTGGACTTCCTGAAAGGGATGACGGCCAACAAGCGCCTGATGAGTCAGCAGGAGGTAAAGCAGGTTATCATCGACGGCACTCTCCATGTCTCCGGCATCTTCAAGGGAGACGGCAACGACTTCGAAGTGACGCGGCAGTTCTTCCCGAGCACCGAGAATGCTGCCGTCTGCGAAGCGTACACCATCAAGAACGTCGGAGGAAAGAAGGCGACTGTGCTGGTGCCTGCGCTTCGCTGGGTTCGCACCATCAACAAACAGGATGGCACTCGAGGCAGTTACTGCCTGGTGGCTCGAACTGAGTTCACAGAAGACCTGAAGGTGGCTTTGGAGCCGGGCGAGAGCACGAGTTTCCATTGCTCGGTTCAAGCCTTTGCCGTGGCAGATGAGCAGGAGACGGCTCTGGACGTCGAGCGCGAACTGGCCAACAGGAAGGCATTTGTGGAGGAGGTGACGGAGGGGAGGTTGCAGTTCTCCTGCCCCGACAAGACCATCCAGACGCTCTTTGCCATGAGCAAGATACGTGCCAGCGAGAGCATTTTCATGACCCAAAACGGCTTGATGCACGCGCCTGGAGGCGAGTCCTATTATGCTGCAATGTGGTGCAACGACCAGGCCGAATACGTCAATCCCTTCTTCCCTTTCCTCGGTTACGACAAAGGCAACGAGAGCGCGATGACCACTTGGCGCTGCTATCTCAGGCTTATCAACCCGGAATACAAGTTCGTGCCATGGAGCATCATTTGTGGCGGCGACGATGTCTTCGGGCCTTTCGACCGCGGCGATGCTGCCATGCTGGCCTATGGGGCGAGCCGCTATTGTCTGGAGCGCGGCGACCGAGAGATTGCCCGGCAGGTATGGCCGCTGATTGAATGGTGCCTGGAGTATTGCCATCGCAGGCTTAACAAGAACGGAGTGGTGGCGAGCGAGGGCGACGAACTGGAGCATCGACTGCCAAGCGGCGACGCAAACCTGTGCACAAGCAGTCTTTACTATGATGCCCTCATCAGCAGCGCGTACCTTTTAGACGAGTTGGGAGCAAAAGGCAAGCAAGCGACCTACAGAAAGCAGGCTGCCGAGTTGCGCCAAAACATCGACCGCTTCTTCCATTGGACAGTGGAGGGCTACGACACCTATCG
This sequence comes from Bacteroidaceae bacterium, assembly GCA_017645655.1. Taxonomy (GTDB): domain Bacteria; phylum Bacteroidota; class Bacteroidia; order Bacteroidales; family Bacteroidaceae; genus Physcousia. The sequence continues at coordinate 71,581 of JAGCNZ010000098.1, forward strand.
CTACTATGAGGGCAACGACGTGCTTCGCTCCTGGATTTGCATCCCGCTGACGATGGGCATCTACGACAGGGCTCAGGGCACTCTGCAAGCCATGTTCTCCCCGCAACTCTGGACAGAAAACGGCATGCTCAGTCAGAGCGGAGACAAAATCTTTTGGGACCGCTCCACGCTCTACGGCTTCCGAGGTGCTTTTGCTGCTGGCTATGCTGACAAGGCGCTGGAGTATCTGAAGAAGTTCAGCACGTTCCGGCTGCTTGGCGAACACGTTCCCTATGTTGTGGAGGCTTGGCCCGAAGGCGGTCAGCGCCACCTCTCAGCCGAAAGCGGACTCTATTGCCGCATCATGACAGAAGGCTTGCTCGGCTTCCGTCCCACAGGTTTCCGGAGTTTTACCCTCACCCCACAAATGCCGACAGAGTGGAACGAGTACAGCCTCGGCAGCATTTATGCTTGTACGGACCAGCCCATCAGCATCTTCGTCAAGCGCTCCGCTGGCGGCAAACTGCAGGTAAGAATCGAGAAGAACGGCAAAACTATCAAGACTTTGAAGGTGAAGCCAGGTGAAACCATAAAGGTCGGCTAAAAACACAACGTGGTTAAATTGAAAACATAACGTGCTATGTCGGGCTACTTAACGTGTTATGTCGGGTGACTTAACGTGGGTCGCGAATTTTTAGCGGCCGCCAAAAATGTTCATAGCGCCCGCCAAAAGAATTCGTAGCGCTCGCCAAAAATATTCACGGCGGCCGCTAAGAACCAAATTTACTAATCATTAGATAGGTCGGCCAACATTTGGCGATAGACGGTCAGGACTGTGCTCTTGCGGATGAAGCCGACGAAGATGCCCTCCTCATCCACGACGGGAAGCGTCCAGGCGCCTGTCTTGTCGAACACGCTGACGACCACTTCCATCGGGTCATTTACGGAGAGAAGGGCTTCGGGCTGTGTCATGAGCTGCGACACGGCGAAGTCTCTGTACAATTCTGTGCGGAAGACAAGGTGGCGGATGTCGTCCAAGTAAACGGCTCCAACGAATTGCATCTGCTTGTTGACGACAGGAAAGACGTGGTTCTTGCTGTTCGAGACCTGCGTAGCGACGTCTCCGAGGTTCATGTCTGGGTAGAGAACTTTGTCGTAATGCTGTATCACGCTGTCCATGCTCATCAAGGTCAGGATGGACTTGTCCGTGTGATGGGTCAGCAGTTCGCCTCTTTGCGCAAGCCTCATCGCATAGATGCTGTGGGGCTCAAAGTACTTGATGGTGAGGTAGGAACCAGTCGCGACAATCATCAAAGGCATGAAGAGTGCGTAACCTCCCGTCAGTTCGGCGATGAGGAAGATGCCCGTGAGGGGTGCATGCATCACGCCGCTCATCAGTCCACACATGCCCAACATGGCAAAGTTCCGCTCGGGAATGTCGATGCCAAGCACGTCGTACATGTTCCAGAGCCTGCAGAAGATGAAGCCGCAGATACAGCCCAGGAACAGACTGGGCGCGAAGATACCGCCGCAGCCTCCGCCTCCGTTGGTCGCCGTCGAGGCAAAGACCTTGAAGACGACAATGAGGAAAAGGTAGATGAGCAAGTGGTTCGAGCCATAGAAGAGCGACCTGTCCATCGCAGTATCCCAGTCGGCTTGCCCGTTGCCATTAAGCAAAAGGGTGATGAGGTCGTAGCCTTCGCCGTAGAGCGACGGGAAGAGGTAGATGAGGAGGCTCAGCATAATGGCTCCCAAGACGAACTTCTTGTAGCGACCTTGCAGTTTGCGGAAGATGCCTTCGAGGTAGTTCATCGTCCTCGTGAAGTAGAGCGCCACCAATCCACAAACGATGCCGAGAGCCAGATAGGCTGGGATGCGATTGACCGTGAAAGCGTCTTGCAGGTGGAACTCGAAGATGGGATTGGTGCCGGAAACGGCGAAGGTGAGTCCCACAGCCGTCACACTCGTCACGAGCAACGGCAAAAGACTGGTCATGGTCAAGTCCAACATCAGCACTTCGAGCACGAAAACAAGGCCTGCTATCGGGGCTTTGAAGATGCCGGCAATGGCTCCGGCAGCTCCGCAACCGACCAGAAGCATCATGTATTTGTTGGAGAGTCGGCAAACCTGACCAAGCGAACTGCCTATCGCACTACCTGTCAAGACGATAGGTGCCTCGGCTCCCACACTACCGCCAAAGCCGATGGTAATGGCCGAAGCAGCAACGGAAGTCCAGGTATTGTGGGGTTTGATACGGCTTTGCTTGCGTGCGATGGCAAAGAGTATCTTCGTAACGCCATGACCTATATCGTCGCGGACGATGTATTTAATGAAGAGCATCGTCAGCCAAATGCCGATGACGGGATAGACGAGGTAGAGCCAGTTGGCGCCAGTCTCGACGAACTCGTGCGTCAACAAGTCCTCAATCTGTCCGATGAGCCACTTCAGGAGCAAACCCGCGCAGGCAGTGAAGATGCCGACAAGAAAGCTGATGAGCAACACAAACCTGCCTTCGGAGAAGTGTCTGCGCCGCCAACGAATGAGCCATGCTATGGAATCCCTCGCATTTACCATTTAATCATTTACTATTTATTCCCCCTAAAGGGGGTTAGGGGGTCTATTTCCTTATTATTTGGATGCGGCCGTCAAGGCTCAGCTTGATGATTTGGCTGGGCTTCGACTTGCTTGTATCGTTCTGACGAGCCTGCATGATGTAATCGACGCCTTGCTTTATCTCGTCCGTTATCTCGTCGAAGCAAGCGGGAGAAGGCTCGCCGCTGATGTTCGCGCTGGTGCTCACGATGGCTTTTTGGAAACGATAGCAAAGCTCGTGGCTGATGTTCTCTTTCGTGACACGAAGCCCCACGCTGCCATCTTCGGCAATTAGGCTGGGCGCAAGACCTGAGGCGCCATCAAGGATGAGGGTAAGCGGCTTCTCGGCAAACTCCACCAAATCCCAAGCCACATCCGGCACACGACGCAGGTATCGCTGCATCCTGTCGGCACTGTCCACAAGGCAAATCATCGCCTTCGAGTCCTCGCGCCGCTTCAATTGGAAGATTCTCTTCACCGCCTCTTCGTTGCTCGCATCACACCCAATGCCCCATATCGTGTCCGTCGGGTACAGGATAATCCCCCCCCGCCTTAGTGTCTGAACGGCAGTCTGTATGTCTTCTGCTATTTGTTTCTGCGTCATGCTATTGTTTATTATTGCCTGCAAAGATACATCTTTTTAAATGAATACAGCCAGAGAAGTTAACATTTATTATTCTAATTGAAGAAAAAAGGAGGCTTTTACTAAGAATCCATAAAAAGGGAAACCGCAACACACTAAAAAACATTTTGTGACGTTATATACATAGAGCTGATAAAAACTAAAACAATATGAACATGAAAAACATCATCATTGGACTCATTGCCTGCTTCATGCTTTTTTCTTGCAGCAGTGAACCAGAATGGGCAGACCCTGAGGCACACGAAAAGACGGAGCAGTTGAGGGAACAATACACAACGCTCATCGTTGGCACTTGGCACTATGAGAGCATTTCTGAAAGGCAGCGCGTATTCGAGCAACTGACATTCAAAGCCGACGGCACATTCAGCGGACAACGCAAGTGGCAGGGAAGGCAGCTCGTCACCATTGGCGGCGAGGAACATTACACCGATTGGGAAGACATTCCACAGACAAACGGCACTTTCACAGGAACTTGGTCGCTGAAATGGGAGCGCAACGTCAATGGCGTAGGCGAGAATCGCCTTTACCTATATGCCAAATATGATAACGAAAACTACGACTCTCTGCCCTATAGCACCAATGCCCTTTTCGACTCTGCTGACGCAAACACTCTGCGTTTCGCTGGTTATTGGCAGAACAGCGAGGGCTGGACGACCTATCAGCGCGGTGAGGCAGAGCCGAGTTTCTGATGACAGGGCGCTTTGTCAATCACTACAATAAACAACGGATTGTACGAATTTTACGGATTAAAGCAATGCCGATAGTCAGCAAATAGGCTAATCCGTCAAATCGGTGTAATCCGTTGTTGGTTATCTTTGTTCAGAACTCGCTTGTGAAGTGGAAGCGGATGTGCTCGAAGTCTTGCTGCGCCATTTGCAGGACGTAGCCTGAGTCGGCGAGGAATACGTCGCGGCCTTCTCGGTTCCATCCTATGGCGGCTACAAACTGGAATTATTAAAGGGCTTGTGGAGCGGTGTTGATACCTTTGGGCTGGATTGATATTCCATCATCAGTTCGTCGGCAAGATACTCGTCGCTACGGCAATGCATGTCGGCCACACCTTCGCTGATGAGTTTATATGTATCGGAATCATAGAAGAACGACAAAGCATCCTCCAATGCCAATCCCGACTCCTTGGCAAAGATAGCCACTATCCTTGCATACTTCATTTGCAGTATTGTCTTGTTCGCTTCCATTGCTATATCTTCTCTGCCTTGACGAAATGAAGATGACGGTCGAGCATCTGTCCGTTCAGAATGCACATCTGATGGTTCGGTTTTTCGTACTTTAGCCGACCGAGAGCCTCTTCCTTCGTGATTACACCAGCAAAATAAAGGTCAACCGTGTTGAACACCTTGTCATTGGCTATACCGCCAGTAACAGCATCATAGGCCTGTTCCGTCGGCAAACCCTTACGACAAAGAGCCACATAGTCGAGCCATTCCTCATCATATATTGGGAATGACTTGATAATAAAACCTGGTGCTTCTTCGTCTAACTCATACTCGTTGATGAATGCTTCCAGACCTCTTCGTGTGAAACGCTCAGCATAACGTACCGCCTGCTCGCGGATGCCTGTCAGATAGAAGCCTCGTCCGAAGTCCAACTTGTTACGGGAGTGCAGCACGTCAGGTTTCTCGATGCGTATGGTTGATGCGTGATACAGTCTCATGCCAATGCTCCCCTTTCCTTCAATACTTCTGTCAGTTCCTCGACAAGATAATCCTTGCTGAACGTATGAAGCGTATCGTAGCACGGCAAGATATAGTCGTTCAGCACGCCAGAGGAGCGCAAAGCCCCATAGACCTGCGATGCACTCTTGCCGAGCGCATCCGACAGACTGCCTACACAGAATGTGATAAATTCCAAGTTCTCCGTATTCATTTACTTCTTTCTATAAAACTTCAGTTCGCGATGCTCTTCGTCTTTCCATGCTGTCCAGCCATTTGAAGATCCTCCAACGCAGAAATCTGATGCTCCACTCGGTGATTTGAAAGACATATCCTTCGTGACTATTCTCTCGCCTTGCTGTCCTCGCGCCGCTTGAGTTGGAAGATTCTCTTCACCGCCTCCTCGTTGCTCGCGTCGCATCCAATGCCCCATATCGTGTCGGTCGGGTACAGGATAATCCCGCCCTCACGAAGCGTCTGCACAGCCGTCCTGATGTCTTCTGCTATCTCTTTCTGTGTCATACTTCTGTCTTGTATCGCGCCACAAAGATACAACTTTTTCACCGAAAACAGCCAGATAAGTAAACATTTATTAAACAAAAGTGAAGAAAGAAAGGAAAGAAGAAACGAATTATATGGTCGAAAAGCACAAGCAGGCAAGGAAAATAACTTCTGGAGGTCGCGCTGACAATTTGCAGCAACGCCCCCCCGAATATCTGAATAAAATCCCACCAACCCACCCTCCCTTTCGGGCATTGTTTAGGATAACATGTTATCCAACTTTTCAATCTACTTGCCAGCCTCGCAAATTGCGTAGGTTAAGCAGAATAGACCAAAGAGTCCAGGATTTGTAGCGGTTGACACTGCAAACAATGCAGTATATACGCCGTACATGGACATCCCAAACTCAATGGCCTACTCCAAAGTTACAATAAACTTTTTCATAAGTTTTTTAGATTAAAATTTGAAGTTTTATCTACTCTTATGCAGAGTGCCATTATTTAATAGGCAGCTTCCTACTCTCCCGCATTTCATTGCAGTACCATTGGCGTATACGGGCTCAACTTCTCTGTTCGGAAAGGGAAGAGATGTCTTATACCACCACTTTTGCTGCCGCATATTTATTATGCCCTATCTAATCAGGTGGTAATAAATGTCCGATGCATGACCCAACTAAAAAGATGATAACCCCCAATGCCCAAACAATTTGCCAAAGCTTATCAAAACACCCTTTAAGATCCTCATCCATAATGATTCTTATTCTATAGTTTAACTTCATAAAAGAATGGAAAAGCATGAATTAGATATTATTCTAATTTCAAGAAGCCGTTTTTCATATAATCTGAAAGATTTGAATAAGCATGAAAACTAAGTTTCTGTAAGAATTTTGAAATAAAATCAATATTATTCAGAAAATATGCTCTCAACAATTTCTTAATTAGAGTCTTCTCTATATAAGATAGAGAACAATAATATGATGCAGTTTCTCTTGTTTCCTTATACCAGCCATCTAATTTGAATGTACCTTTAGCAAAGTCTAAACATGCTTCATCACAAACGATAGTTCTTCCATCAAAATCTACTTTATGAGGGAAGCCAGGCCAACCATGTTTACTTGAAATGACAGCATTAGGATATCTTCCCTTAATGAAAAAATCCCATCCACTAAGGGCTATAAGAATATTTTGAATCTTTGGAGTATCAAAAGCATCTTTTTGGTCTAAATACAAAGGCTCTGTCTTATACCAGTAATCATTTATGATTGATGCAAGCGAACGGACTCGCTCGACTCCTTCAAGCCATTCATTATGAGAATCAAATGCACTTCTCTGAGCACTTGCCTTCTCTCCATTTATATACAATTGAATATATCTTTTGACAATACCAAAAGGTTCATTGCATTCCCAATAAGAATTGCCTCCTAATGGTCCGATAGTAATAATCTCTTTTGCCATATATTTGATAAATTTATAGAATTAAACCCATGATATCTTATTATGTTTGCAAATATAAGGATAATTTCTGAATAACAAGCATGTCGTGATAAAGAAAGTTTCTTTCCTATAGGAGAGAAATAGTGAATTCATATAAAACAAGGTGCTTGAAGGCATAATTTTTGATGAAATAACTCAAAAAAGGGGTTGCGCAGAGTGCGCAAGGGCGAAATGAAAAAACAAATGGCTTGCGCGAAGTGCGCAAAGGTGAATTGAAAAAATAAACGGTTTGCGCAGAGTGCGCAAAGGCGAATTGAAAAAATAAACGGTTTGCGCAGGCTGCGCAAGGCGTTTGAAAAACAAAATGGCGTTTGCGCGGACCGCGCAAGGATGTTTTCAGAAAAAAGCAGGCTTGCCCGATGCGGGCAAAGACGAAATGAAATTGAAACGAGCTTGCCCGACGCGGGCAAGGGTGATTTGAAATTAAAACACATTTGCCCAAAGCGGGCAAGGCTCCTGAAAAATAAAAACATGTTTGCCCAGGGCGGGCAAGGCTCTTGAAAAACGAAAACACGTTTGCCCGGAGCAGGCAAGGACATTTGGAACAACGGATTTCATTGATTAAACGGATTAAAGCAATGCCGATAGTCAGCAAATAGGCTAATCCGTCAAATCGGTGTAATCCGTTGTTGGTTATCTTTGTTCAGAACTCGCTTGTGAAGTGGAAGCGGATGTGCTCGAAGTCTTGTTGCGCCATTTGCAGGACGTAGCCTGAGTCGGCGAGGAATACGTCGCGGCCTTCGCGGTCACGGGCCATGTACTGGTGCTTGCGCTTCTTGAAGGCATCGAGTTCGGCTTCGTAGCCCGGCATGGCTTCCACCCAACAAGCTTTGTAGAGGCTGATTGGCTCCCAGCGGCACTTAGCGCCGTATTCGTTCTCGAGGCGATACTGAATGACTTCGAACTGCAACTGCCCGACTGTTCCGATGACCTTGCGGTTGTTGAACTGGTTGATGAAGAGCTGCGCCACGCCTTCGTCCATAAGCTGGTTGATGCCTTTCTCGAGCTGCTTGGTCTTCATGGGGTCGGCGTTCTCGATGTACTTGAACATCTCGGGCGAGAACGAGGGCAGGCCGCGGTAGTGCAGCAGTTCGCCTTCCGTCAGGGTGTCGCCAATCTTGAAGATGCCGTTGTCGGGCAGTCCGACGATGTCGCCCGGCCAAGCCTCGTCGATGGTCTCCTTGCGCTGCGCCATGAATTGCGTTGGGCTGGAGAAACGGAGCGTTTTGCCTTGGCGAACGTGCAGATAAGGCGCGTTGCGGACGAACTTGCCAGAGCAGACCTTGCAGAAGGCAATGCAAGAGCGGTGATTAGGGTCGATGTTAGCCGTTATCTTGAAGATGAAGCCGGTGAACTTCGGCTCGTCGGGCGTGACGGTTCGCTCCTCGGCTTTCGTTGGACGTGGATAAGGAGCAATCCTGACGAAACAATCCAACAGTTCTTGTACGCCGAAGTTGTTCAAGGCTGAGCCGAAGAAGACGGGGGCAACATCGGCATCGAGGTAGGTCTGCACGTCGAACTCGGGATAGACACCATCGACAAGCTCGAGGTCTTCGCGAAGCTTGGCAGCGTCGCGCTCCCCGACGCGCTGGTCGAGTTCCTGACTGTTGATATTGACCTCGACCTTCTCCGTCACCTTCTGCTTGTCGGGTGTAAAGAGGTTGAGGTTCTGCTCGTAGATGTTATAGACGCCTTTGAACTTGGCGCCCTGATTGATAGGCCACGAAAGGGGACGCACGCTGATTTGCAGCTCTTCTTCCAGTTCGTCGAGGAGGTCGAAGGGGTCTTTGCCCTCGCGGTCCATCTTGTTGATGAAGATGATGACGGGCGTCTTCCTCATTCGGCAGACCTCCATCAACTTGCGTGTCTGTGCCTCAACACCTTTCGCACTATCAACCACGATGATGGCACTATCGACAGCTGTAAGGGTGCGAAACGTGTCCTCAGCGAAGTCTTGGTGACCGGGCGTATCGAGGATGTTGACCTTGTACGCCGTGCCCTCGGGTTCTCCCGAGGGGGAGTAATCAAACTCCATGACGGATGTCGTGACCGAGATGCCGCGCTGCTTCTCGATTTCCATCCAGTCGCTTGTAGCGGTTTTGCGTATCTTGTTGCTCTTCACGGCACCGGCCACCTGAATCTGTCCGCCAAAGAGGAGCAGTTTCTCGGTCAGGGTTGTCTTGCCGGCATCGGGGTGCGAGATGATGGCAAAGGTGCGACGACGGGTTATTTCATTTACCATTTAACAATTTACCATTTACGATTTATTACTTTCTTCTCCGAGACGCAGCAGTTCGCTGATTGGCTTCAAGGCTGCCTGCGTGCTTGCGGAGAGTTCCTTGCCTTGCATGCGAAGCAGGGTGGCTCCGTAGAGGGCATCGACGCAGTTCTCCATCTCGTGCTTCTCTTTGTTGTTGCCTTGCGCACGAAGGGCCACGATTTGCGGCAGAGCCTTGTAGTAGGCAGACTTGTATTCCTGCTCGTCGCTGTCGGCAAGAAGTTCCTTGTGACGGTCTTCGAGGAGGTCGAGGGTGTTCTGCACAACGCGGACATGTCCCGCCTGCTCCTTGCCTTCCTCCTTCATCATCCGAGCCAACGACTCGTACCACTCCTTGGCTTCCTTCATCTGCGTCTCGTCGTAGCCGAAGCGCGGCAGGTACTCGGCAGCAATCCTGTCGGCATCTAGACCGTAGGCACGAATCAAGTCCTCCACCTGATACATATATATAAGGTAGGCACTGACGCTTTGGCTTCTGAGTTTCTTTGCAACAAACACCGAATTAATTTACTATTTAACGATTTACAATTTACGATTTATGTACTATTTAGTAATTTATTCCCCTCTCCCCGGAGAGGGGTCAGGGGTGAGACTTTATCTGAACAGCGTATAGAACAGTCCGACAATAGATGCCACCATGACCAGCAAGCCGAGCAGGCGGTTCAAGAGGCTGATGGTACTCATCTCAAAACGGGAACCTATTCTATTGAGGGCAGTTGTCAAGATAAGCCACCAGACTATCGCACCTGTCAGCACTCCCACATACCCGATGGTCTGCTCTATCGGATGGTTGGGCACAACAAAACCGACACGGGCAAAGAGGGCAAGGAAGAGGAATATGATGAGCGGATTGCTCGCCGTAATGGCAAAGCCCGTAAAGGCATTGTGCAAAAGCGTCCCCCGTTTGCCGCTTGGCTTATGAGGCTCTGCAGGTTTCGTGTAATAGGTATAGGCACCAAAGCAGAAGAGCAAGATGCTGCCCAGTATCTTGATGTAGAAAACTGTGGTGGGCTTTTCGATGAAGTCCATCACGAGGCTCATGCCCAAGCCAGTCATCATGGCATAGATGAGGTCGCTAAGTGCAGCACCGCATCCTGTAGCAAAGCCATACCAGCGACCTTTGTTGAAGGTGCGCTGAACGGTAAGCACACCGACTGGTCCCATCGGAGCGCTCGCCACTATTCCTACCACCATACCTCTTACTGCAAGGTCGATGGCATTCACTGGTTCAATCCAAATCATCTTTTTGCGGGTGCAAAGGTACAACTTTTAATTCATAATTCATAATTCACAATTCATAATTAAAGACATTTCGACCCATAAAGAACAAAAATAGCATGGCGACAAATAATTTTTCACTTATCACTTATCACTTATCACTTATTTTTCCTATCTTTGTGCAGAAACTGCGCGTTTTTACGCTCCATTCGACTCAAAACTTGCCAATATCTACTAAAAAACAATCTATAAACACTAAACTCTTAACTAAATGGACAAAGTGAAACCTTATGTGATTGGTGTGGACCTGGGTGGTACCAACACCGTATTCGGAGTCGTTAACGCTCGTGGCGAAGTCGTTGCTGAGAACAGTATCAAGACGCAGCAGTACAAGACTGCCGAGGCTTTCGTAGAGGCTGGCGTGGCTTGTATGAAGCCCTTGCTGGCACAGATTGGCGGTGCCGACCAAGTGCAGGGCATGGGCATCGGAGCTCCCAACGGTAACTACTACAACGGCACTATTGAGTTTGCTCCCAACCTGCCTTGGGCTCACAACGGCGTTATCCCCCTGGCTGACATGTTCAACAAGGCAACAGGCATTCCTGTGAAGCTCACCAACGACGCCAACGCAGCCGCTATGGGCGAAATGGCTTATGGTGCGGCTCGTGGCATGAAGAACTTCATCGTCATCACGCTCGGCACAGGCGTAGGCAGCGGTATCGTTGTCAACGGACAGCTGGTTTACGGTAGCGACGGCTTTGCAGGCGAACTCGGTCACGTCATCATGGACCGCACAGAGAAAGGCCGCAGCTGTGGTTGCGGACGTACGGGTTGCCTGGAGGCATACTGCTCAGCCACAGGCGTAGCCCGCACAGCTCGCGAAATCCTTTCCAGCACGAAGCGCGCCTCACTGCTCCGCGACAAGCCATTGGAAGAGATTGAGAGCCTCGACGTCAGCATCGCAGCCAGCAAGGGCGACAAGGTGGCCAACGAAATCTTCCAGTTCACCGGCAAGATGCTGGGCGAGGCATGTGCCGACTTCGCAGCCTTCTCCAGCCCCGAAGCCTTCATCTTCTTCGGCGGACTCTGCAAGGCAGGCGACCTCATCATGAACCCCATCAAGGAAGCCTACGACAAAGCCGTCCTGAAGATATTCAAGGGCAAGGCAAAGTTCCTCGTGTCTGGCCTGATGAACGCCAACGCAGCCGTCCTCGGCGCCAGCGCCCTCGGCTGGGAAGAATAAAAGAAATCCGAAAAGGAAAGAACAGAAAAGAGCCTCTCTGCCGATAAAAGCAGAGGGGCTTCTTGTGTGTCGAAATGACTTAAGACTTCGACATCCGAGGTGGTCAAAGTTTTTGACTGCCTCTGTCTATCTGTTTCCCTTGGCTCTATTGTGAGTCTTGCAGAGCATCTGGCAGTTCTCGATTGAAGTCTCGCCGCCTTTGCTCCATGCCGTCACGTGGTCGGCATCCATGTCTTTGAGGTCCCAAATCTTTGTATGGTTTGCATCATGGCCGATGGCACAAAGTGGGCAGTTCGACTCGCCTTTTTCTTTTGCCGTTGCTGTTTGCATGGCATAGACAGACTTTTTGGTCGGCTCGTCAAAGACTCTTACATTAAGCAGTTTCGTGTTCTGGCAACCATCCAAGATATATTCGTAGATGCCCTTCTTATCTTTCACGTAGAAACTTTCGTAGAGTTCCTTCACCTTCTCTGCCACTTCTGCGGGATTGTATGCTGTCTTGTGGAAGCGCTCGTAGAGTTCACCCCACTTCAAACCACACATTTCCTTTTCCGGTGTGATGTCGAAGACAGAGGTTATCCAATCAATGACAGAAGTGAAGTAGGCCTTAAGTTCTGTGATGTCATTGTCGTAACGATGTGCTGCCATATAGTCTTCCACATTCCCTTTGCTCACCCAATCGAGGGCGGCAGCAAGGTAGTCCTGCCGTTTGGCTGTGCCTGGAATGAAGCAACTCCACTTGTTGATGTTCGTGTTGTTCGAGTTCGAGAACTCTTCCTTTGCTTTGGTGACGAAAGGTCCTGAATAGACGGCATTGAGCGTCTCCTGAGTGTTGAGAGGGATGCCCACGATGTTGATGGTGCGGAACCAGTCTTTGATTTCCTTCTCTGTGCCTTCGCAGACATAGATGAGGAGCTTTGTGTTCAAGAACTTCTCCTGTTCATCGGCATTCAGCGCAGAGAAGTACCAAGGCCTGCCGTCTGCGTCTATCCAAGCAAACTTCTCTGTGTAGAAGCGACCAAGGGAAGTGATGCGTTGCTGACCATCAAGGACTTCATAATGGTCTTCATCCACCTTCGAGAAGTAAATCAATCCAAGAGGATAGCCATTCCTAACTGACTGTATGACGTCCACTTCTTTCTTGCCGCCATTCTCTGCATAAAGGTAATGACGCTGAAACTCAGGTTGAATGGTCAGTTTGCCAGAAAGGCCGTACAAGCCCTTACCTTCATATTCATTATACTGGAAACCTTTGCAAATGTCGCCAATCGTCCAGTCTGTTATCAATGTTGGTTTCATATAGGTTATTGTTTTTTGCGGATAAGGATTCGTGAATATGGGCAAGATGGTTTCCCTGTTTCTGGATGCGTAAAAGAAAGGTCAGAACGTCCTCTATAATTCTTTTTTATTCCCAATTCTTTTGCGGAATTACCAGTTCCTATCCCAATTATTTCAAATTGTTCAGGACAATATTTATCTAAAAAGGTTGAAGGAATTCCCATGATTCCATCATAATCGGATGGAATGACATCAAAGTATGGGACATCTATGGCGTCATAATTATCATATTTTATATATCCATACTTCCTCAAATCAAGATGTTTTGAATACCTTAAATTATCAGACATTGTCATGAGTTTTAATTGTTCGTGACGTCTTCCATGCTCCATATTGGTTAGCCAAATAGATGGAACATTCTTCATGGGAAGTCCATTAATTATTTTGTCGACATCGTTATTGTTTTTCGTTTCAAACCACATACCGCCAGCCCATTCTGTTCTACCAGACCACACTTTGTTATTTTTAATGTAAGGGAATACTTCTTTATAAGTAACACAATTTTTATTGGCAATTATAAGAAAACTCTTCCCACTTGCAATTACCCATTGAAAAAATGGAATAAATAGACTAAATGGTGGGTTTGTTACAACAACATCACTCTGATTCAGTAATTCACAAACTTCTTTGCTACGGAAGTCGCCATCGCCTTCGAGATAACTCCACTCCAAGTCATCTATATCGATGCGTCCATTGCCATTGGTATCACGAGTCAGTTCAAATATCTTACCCTTGATGCGTGTCTTGTCCACATCGTACCAGGCACTGCTTGTCTCGAAGAGTGTAGGTTGGTAGTTTTTGTACTTTTTGCTTTCGACGGCATACGATGTGCTGATGAGCCGCTTCAATCCCAACCGCTCGAAGTTCTGCGCAAAGAAACGCGTGAAGTTACTCCACTCGGGGTCATCACAAGGGAGCAACACAGTCTTTTCGCGGAAAGTGTCGGGATTATAATCCAGATAGGCATTCACTTCCTTCTGGATGTCGGCATATTGAGTGTAAAACTCATCATTCTTGGCAGCCTTTGCAGCGCCAAGATTACTATTCTTAGCCATAAGTGCCTTTGCTTAGACAAAAGCACTTATGGAATCTTTGGGCTTATGCAACAAAGCCTCTATATGCGATAAAAAGCGTGTCCGCTCCTTACCAGATATAGAGGCCGTGACATTGCCCAAATGAATGATAAGTGACGTCCACGCTATAAACGCAGACAATCACAATTATCGAATTCATTTTACTTTTAGAAATTTGTCACGTTTCTATATCTTCTAATAATTGCTCTTGTCGAGATTATTAATACCATTAAGTTCCGAGGGCGCCTCCACTGAGGCTATTTTTGCCCTTTCGCTTGCAAAGATACACATTTTTCTCGTATCTGCAAAGCTCAGAGAAGAAAAGATTAGGTATGGGAGTGCAGATTGGCAAATTACGAAGCGTGTTTGGCAGGGCAATGAAACGTGCCAAATCGGGATATACAACGTGCCGTGCGGGGATACTCAACAGGTCGCGTGACGTTTTAGCGGCCGCTAAAAGAATTCACGGCGGCCGCCAAAAGAAACCGTAGCGCCCGCCAAAAATATTCACGGCGCCCGCTAAGAACCGAATTTTATATATGGGGAAGTGGCGACGCAGACAAGGACGTTTGCCGAGACATCATGCATAATGCTGAAGTTCGGAAAGTTAAATATAATACAAAAAAAGAGAGGGCACCATTGGGTACCCTCTCATTGTATAGATGCTTTTTAACGATTAGAGCTCAGCAAAGTACTTGATGGTGCGAACCATCTGGCTTGTGTAGCTGTTCTCGTTGTCGTACCAGCTGACTACCTGTACGAGGCTGTTGCCGTCTTCCATCTTGCTTACCATGGTCTGGTTTGCGTCGAAGAGGCTGCCGAACTTCATGCCGATGATGTCGCTGCTGACGAGCTTCTCCTCGGTGTAGCCGAAGCTCTCGTTGGTAGCTGCCTTCATGGCTGCGTTGATGCCTTCAACGGTAACGTCACCCTTAACGACTGCGTGCAGGATGGTGGTAGAGCCTGTGAAGGTGGGTACGCGCTGAGCGGCGCCGATGAGCTTGCCGTTGAGTTCGGGAATTACGAGACCGATAGCCTTGGCAGCACCTGTGCTGTTGGGAACGATGTTGGCAGCACCGGCACGGGCACGCTGCAGGTCACCCTTGCGCTGAGGACCGTCGAGAATCATCTGGTCGCCAGTGTAAGCGTGTACGGTGGTCATGATACCGCTCTGGATGGGAGCGTAGTCGTTGAGAGCCTTTGTCATGGGAGCGAGGCAGTTGGTGGTGCAGCTGGCAGCGCTGATGACGTTATCTTCCTTCTTCAGAGTCTTGTGGTTCACGTTGTAAACGATGGTGGGGAGGTCGTTGCCTGCAGGTGCAGAGATGACAACCTTCTTGGCACCAGCCTGGATGTGAGCCATTGACTTTTCCTTAGAGGTATAGAAACCTGTGCACTCCAGAACTACGTCAACACCGATCTGGCCCCAAGGGAGCTCAGCTGCGTTTGGCATAGCATAGATGGTAATCTCCTTACCGTCCACGATGATTGAGTTCTCAGTAGCCTCCACGGTGTGCTTGTTCTCGCCGAACTTGCCGC
>JAGCNZ010000099.1 GCA_017645655.1 Bacteroidaceae bacterium
ATTCTATCTCATGGCAATGTGTGTGCTGACAGGAGCTTTGAGTCGCATTTTCAGCGTCTTTGGCGTTGTTGATTTGTTGCAAAGGATGCTCAAGCCCGTGCTTCGCCCCCTATTCAACCTGCCAGGCGTCTCTTCTGCCGGAGCCTTAATGACTTTTCTGAGCGACAAACCAGCCATCATTTCTGTCGCAAAGAATCCCCTCTTTGCCCGTTACTTCAAGCGCTACCAACACATCAGTCTCGTGAACTTTGCTGGCAGTTATGCAATGGGACTGCTTGTCATCATCTTCATGATGGGTCATGGTTTTTACACAGAGCCGCTTTACGGACTCGTTGGAGCAATCATCGGAAGCATCATTGCCACAAGGTTAATGCAAAGTCTCATCCTCAAAGAATGTCCTCAGTACAAGGACGAGGATGTGATAGAAGGAGCGAGAAATAAGGGACAAGGGGCTAAAACACCTTACGAGACACATCCTGACGATCCTCGTCAGACGCTTTTCGTTCGTGTGCTTGATGCTTTGCTTGATGGCGGAAAGAGTGGTGTGGAGGTTGGTCTTGCTATTATTCCGGGCGTACTCATTATCTCAACACTTGTCATGACATTAACCTTCGGCTCAGACCCAGAGACTGGGACATATACAGGCGAAGCTTATCAAGGGACAGAACTCCTTCCCTACCTGGCTGGAAAGGCGGGATTCGTGTTGCATTGGCTCTTCGGCTTCAATGCAAGCGAACTTGTTGCCTTCCCCATCACAGCGCTTGGGACAGTCGGTGCTGCCCTTGGTCTCATCCCCGAAATGATGACGAAAGGCATCATTGACAGCAATGCGATTGCCGTCTTCACGGCGATGGGCATGTGCTGGAGCGGCTTCCTTAGTGCAGATGCTGCCACGCTCGATTCGCTTGGCTACCGGCATTTCATTTCCCGCAGCTTTACATGCACCTTCATAGGAGGTATCGCTGCAGGCATCATAACACATTGGCTATACGTACTGATAACATATTTGATAGACAATATAATTCTTAATTCTTAACTCTTAATTCTTAATTTAGAAACATGGAATTAGCAACAAAATACAGCCCCGCAGAGGTCGAGGCTAAATGGTACGAGTACTGGACAAAGCATAAGCTCTTTGCGAGCAAGCCCGACAGCCGTGAGCCTTATACGATTGTCATTCCCCCACCAAACGTAACGGGTGTCTTGCACATGGGACACATGCTCAATAATACGATTCAGGACATCTTAATTCGTAAGGCACGTCTCGATGGAAAGAACGCTTGCTGGGTGCCCGGAACCGACCACGCCTCTATTGCGACGGAAGCAAAGGTCGTGAACCGACTGGCTGAGCAAGGCATCAAGAAGCGCGACCTCACGCGTGAAGAGTTCCTGAAGCACGCCTGGGCCTGGACGGAAGAACATGGAGGCATCATCCTCAAGCAACTTCGCAAGCTTGGTGCCAGTTGCGACTGGGACCGCACAGCCTTCACGATGGACGAGAAGCGCAGCGAAAGTGTCATGAAGGTCTTCTGCGATCTCTACGACAAAGGCCTTATTTATCGTGGTCTTCGCATGGTCAACTGGGACCCAAAGGCACAGACTGTTCTCTCAACAGAAGAGGTTATCTATCGAGACGAGAAGAGCAAGCTGTACTACCTGAAGTATTATGTGGCCGATGCAAACGAGAATCCCGTTGTTCCAACAGGCGAAGAGGGTGAAGTTTTGCACAAAGACGCCAAAGGCTACTATGCCGTTGTTGCCACCACACGTCCTGAAACCATCATGGGCGACACGGCGATGTGCATCAATCCCAAAGACCCGAAGAATCAATGGCTTCGCGGACATAAGGTTATCGTGCCTTTGGTTAACCGCATCATCCCTGTCATCGAGGACCGCTATGTTGACATCGAGTTCGGTACAGGTTGCTTGAAAGTGACGCCAGCACACGATGTGAACGACTACCAGCTGGGCAAGACGCACAATCTCGAGACGATAGACATCTTCAATCCCGATGGCACTATCTCCGACCAAAGCCCTCTTTATGTGGGACTGGACCGCATGGTTGTGCGCAAACAAATCGTCAAGGACCTCGGTGAAGCTGCTTTGCTTGAGAAGGTCGAGGACTACGAGAACAAAGTGGGCTACAGCGAACGCAATCAGGACACAGCCGTCGAGCCGCGCCTCTGCAAGCAGTGGTTCCTCTCGATGAAGCACATGGCCGACATCGCCCTGCCTCCCGTGCTCGATGGCAAACTCAAGTTCCACCCGACGAAGTACGTGACGACCTACCGCAACTGGTTGGAGAACATCCAGGACTGGTGCATCAGTCGCCAGCTTTGGTGGGGACATCGCATTCCTGCTTACTTCATTGAGGGCGAGGATGAAGAGCGTTTCGTAGTTGCTCTCACGCCTGAGGAGGCTCTTGCAAAGGCTCAGGAGAAGTTCGGAAAAGAGATAACAATGGAGATGCTGCATCGTGATGAGGATGCTCTTGACACTTGGTTCAGCTCTTGGCTCTGGCCCATCTCGCTCTTCGACGGCATCAACAATCCTGGAAATGAGGAAATCAGCTACTACTACCCAACGAGTGACCTCGTGACTGGCCCCGACATCATCTTCTTCTGGGTGGCTCGCATGATTATGGCAGGCGAGGAATACATGGGCGACATACCCTTCCGCAACGTCTATTTCACAGGTATCGTGCGCGACAAGCTCGGCCGCAAGATGAGCAAGAGCTTGGGCAACTCGCCCGATCCGCTTGAACTCATCGACAAATATGGGGCCGACGGCGTTCGCATGGGCATGATGCTCGCTGCTCCTGCAGGTAACGACATCCTCTACGACGACGCGCTTTGTGCTCAAGGTATGGCTTTCTGCAACAAGATGTGGAATGCTTTCCGACTCGTCAAAGGCTGGGAAGTTACAGACGATAACGCTAACCATAACGCTAACGAACTTGCCATCAAGTGGATGCAGGCAAAACTCAATGCCACCTATGCCGAGATAAACGACCTCTACAGCAAGTATCGACTGAACGAAGCACTGATGGCCGCCTTCAAACTCTTCACGGACGAGTTCAGCGGCTGGTACCTCGAGATGATTAAGCCAGCCTATCAGACACCCATCGATGCCAAGACATTTGAGGCAACGCTCCACATCTTCGAGCAGCTGCTGCACATCATACACCCCTTCATGCCCTTCATCACGGAGGAATTGTGGCAACAC
>JAGCNZ010000100.1 GCA_017645655.1 Bacteroidaceae bacterium
CATCTGCTCGTAACGCGCCTTGGCCTTCGCTTTCTCTGCATCGGAGTAGTCTTTCTCTGCGCCTGGCCTTTTGAGAATAAACAGGTCGAAAGCCACAAATGCTGCCCTCTCGAATCGAAGAGCACGGCTGCCGTCGGGCATTTCGTAAGCCAAGTTGGTCCGTGTCCAGTCGAGAACCGGCATGAAGTTATAGGTGACGACGTCCACGCCGCACTTGCCGAGGTTCAGAAGGCTCTGCTTGTAGTTGTCGATGTAGCGTTGGAAGTCGCCCGTTTGGGTCTTGATGTGTTCGTGGACAGGCACGCTCTCCACGGCTGCCCAACGCAGTCCGGCATCCTCTATCACTTGCTTACGCTTGAGAATCTCCTCTTTTGTCCACACCTCGCCATTAGGAATGTGATGCAACGCGGTGACGATACCTGTGGCACCAGCCTGCCTGATGTCCTGCAGGCTTACAGGGTCGTTGGGACCATACCAACGGAAGCTTTGTTCGCAAAGAATCATGGGATTATTAATGGGCTTAATGGGGTTAATGGATTTAATGAGCTTTAGATGGAGAAAGCATCAAAGCCGCCGTCGACCACGGAGAGGACTCCTGTCACGAAACTGCTGGCGTCACTAATTAAATAATGTATAGTGCCGAAGAGTTCCTCTGGCTCTGCGAAGCGACCTGCCGGGGTGTGAGCGATGATGGTCTTTGCTCTGTCGGTCAGCGAGCCGTCCTCGTTCGTCAGTAGAGCACGGTTCTGGTTGGTCAGGAGGAAGCCTGGCACAATGGCATTGACGCGGAGGCCTGGGCTGAACTTCGAGGCAAGTTCGGTCGCCATGTACTTCGTGTAGTTCGCGATGGCTGCCTTTGCCGCTCCATAACCCACGACGCGAGTCAGGGGACGCAAGGCACTTTCGCTGCAGAAGTTCACGATGGCGCCTTTTTCGTTCTTTGCCATAATGGGCACGAACACTTGTGTGGGAATGACTGTGCCAAAGAGATTGAGCTCCACAACCTTCTTGAAAGCGTCGATATCAAGGTCGAGGAAAGTCTTGTCGGGTGCGATGGTGGCTCCTGCCATGTTGCCTCCAGCAGCATTCAGCAAGATGTCGATGGTGCCGAAGCGTGCCACGATGTCGTCCCTGTTCTGCTCTAAGACCTCTTTCTTCAGCACATCTGTGACGAGGAAGAGTGCCTCGCCTTTCTTGTTTAGCTCTGCTTCCAGCTCTTTCCCCTGGTCTTCGATGCGGTCGAGCACAACCACTCTGGCTCCTTGCTCTACGAGATAATGAGCGATGTTCTTGCCGAGGATGCCGCAACCGCCTGTCAGCACGACAACCTTTCCCTTAATATCAAATAAGTTTTTCATTATTATATTACCTTAAACATTAGACTTCTATATGAACTATGCTTGCACTGCCTTGTATTTAGGCACGAATGCCTTGAGCACGAGCCAGCCCAAGAGGTATGCCACAGCGCAGTAGCAGAAGATGATGAAGTAGCCTGCGGGCTTTCCTTGGAAGCCGAGGAAGTGCATCTGTGTCTTGTCTGCGTAGTCGAAGAGGTAGCCGCTTATCCAGTTGATGAGGAAGGAACTGATACCTCCAGCCATGCCGTTTATGCCTGTCATCGTGCCGATAGCGTTCTTCGGGAAGAGGTCGCTACCTACGGAGAACAGGTTTGCCGACCAACTTTGATGTGCCGCGCCTGCCAGACCGATGAGGATGATTGGGAACCAATAGCTGTAGGAACCCAAAGGTTGGGCAAACAAAGTGAGCAACGGGAACAGGGTAAAGATGAACATAGCCTTGAGTCGGGCATCGTAGGGATGCAGTCCCGTCTTCTCTACGATGATGGTTGGCAGCTTGCCACCATATATTGAAAGCATTGTGATGGCATAGAGCACAAAGATGAGCATCATGGCTGTCGGGTTGTCGCTCTTGAGGTTATAGACGTCGCTGATGTATGCCGGCGTCCAGAAGAGGAAGAACCACCACACGCCGTCGGTAATGAACTTTGCCAAGAAGATGCCCCAAGTCTGCGGGAAGGAAAGGAACTTGTGGAAAGGAATTGGTTTTTCGTTCGGCTTTTCCTCTTCGATAATCTCGTTATCTTGCTGTATGTATTCCAATTCAGCCTTGTTTACACTAGCACATTCTTCAGGTTTCTTGTAGATGAACACCCAGAATCCGAGCCAGATGAAGCCCAGTGCACCGATGATGATGAATGCCATCTCCCAACCATAGAACTTGGCAATGAGGGGAATACAGATTGGAGCGATGAGTGCGCCGATAGTGCTTCCGCTGTTGAAAATGCTGGTTGGGAAGGCTCTGTCCTTCTTTGGGAAGTATTCCGCGGTTACCTTGATGGCACAAGGGAAGTTGCCGCTCTCGCCAAGACCGAGTACGATGCGACAGATGATGAAGAACCAAGCGCTGACGGAAGCAATGGCTACCGTGCTTGTGCCTACTGCGTTGATGAGATCTTCCTTGCCCTCAAGGCCGAGCCATGCCGAGGTTGCCACGCCGCAGAAGGCATGCATGCATGCACCTAACGACCAAATACCGATAGCCCAAAGGTAGCCTTTCTTGGTGCCAATCCAGTCCATGAAGCGTCCGCTGAAGAGGTTGCCGATTGCGTAAACAATGGAGAAGATGGCTGCGATGCGCCCGTAGTCGGCATCTGTCCAATGGAATTCGGGCGCGATAAAGTCTTTCCACGTGAGGGAAAGCACTTGTCGGTCCATGTAGTTAATAGTCGTGGCAAGGAAAAGCATGCCGCAGATGACCCATCGATAGTTGGTCATCTTGCCTGAAGCGTTGTTTTGCATCGTTCGTTTTGTTTGTTTATGTTTTCTTCGTGCAAAGATAGCAAGAATTATTGTAACATGCAAAATCTTTGCTTAAAACTTGTTGCTAATGATATTATCTTTGCATAAAAGGTGCTTTATTACCTTTTTTTTGCGCAAGAATAACACGAAAACTGTGGAAGAATCAGGAAATAATCTTAACTTTGTAGCGAGAAGATAACAGACAACTGACAACTCACGTCGGAGAAAAGTGAACTTTTCGCAGTCGGTTGTAAGTAGTCGAACACAAAATACTATGAAAAGACGAGAGTTTATTCGGAATGCTGCCATCGTGGCTGCGACAAGTGGCATCAGCTCACCACTTCTGGCGAAGGAGCTGGAGGAAAAGGCTTCAGGACAGTCCCCTTCGGGGGAGAAGGAGAGTGGGAGCCTTTCTCTCATTGACAGCGAACCTGTCCTGCAGAACTACGCGGCGACCAGCATGGGCATTGCCTTCAGCGTGACGGGCTGGGCGAACGGTTATGTGATTTACGGCGAGAAACCCGACTTGAGCGACGGCAAGAAGGTGTGGTGCGGCGGATATCGTATGACGGCGATGGACAACGAAGTTATACAGGTACGTCTTACCGGCTTGAAGCCCTATACATTATATTATTATAGGATAGGCGCCGACCGTATCGAGTACAAAGACGGCTACCACATCCGCATCACGGGAAACGAGGAGAACCCCAATATCTACAGTTTCCGCACTGCCGGCGAAGGGGCGAAGTCGCATTTCTGCGTCATCAACGACACCCACGCTTCGTGGAAAGCTGTCAATCCTACCATTAATAAACTGATGGAACTGCAGCCCAGCTGTGTCATCTGGAACGGCGACGCTTGCAATTCGGAAGAGTCGATGACGGCCTTGAAACGCATCTTCTTCAAGCCTGAGATAGAGCGAAAGGACTTCGCAGCCAATATTCCGTACCTCTTCTGTCCGGGTAATCATGACGTTCGTGGCCTGGCAAACCGTCATCCCGAGCGTGTCTGGATGTATCGTCAGCCAGAGGAGAGAAAGCCTCGCGACTGGGACCTGGGACGAAACTTTGCCGTTCGGATGGGCGACGTCGCACTTGTCGGGCTTGATACCGGCGAGGACAAAGTGGACACGAACCCCAAGTTCTGCAACCTGTTCGTGAGTGAGCCTTATCGAATTGCCCAGATGATATGGCTTCGCGATGCGCTCAAACAGCCTGAGATAGCGAGTGCGCCATATCTTGTCGCCATTTGCCACATTCCTCTCTACGACCCACGTCCCCAAGTCAACCCGGGCGACCTTTACCCCGCTGATGTGGATGACAAGCACGAAGGAGACTTCGCGGAGTGGCAGCGGACGTGTGCCAAACTATGGGGACCGCTGCTTGAGGAAGCCGGATGCCAGCTCCTGCTTACCGCTCACCAGCATTGCTTCAGGATTGACAACCCGAATGAGGAGCACAAGTGGCTGCAGATTGTAGGCGGCGGACCGAATATGACGGGCAAGCCACCTGGGCACTTCCCGACTGTGATAGAGGGCGAGGTGAAGGATGGAAAGCTTGTCGTCACCGTACACAACATATATACTGGCGGCATCTGCGGCACCGTAACTTTCAGCACTCCACGTGGCAAATAAAAACGCAACACGTTAAGTCGCTCAACTTAACGTGTAATATTTAAAATATAACGTGGATAAATTGCAAACATCACGTGTGAAGTTTTCAAACATCACGTGTGACGTTTGCAGGTGTCGCCTGGGAAAATGTTTTTTTGGCTCGGCGACTTTGATTCCCCGGCACAAATGCTTAGGCTTGGCGGCTCAACAAAAAAGGCAACTCCCTTGGTGAGAGTTGCCTTTTGCATTGGTTTTATGGAATGTTATTCCTCGCCCCAGATATCCCAGGAGTTGTTTTCCTTCGTCAGGGTGTTGGGGCCGGGGACTGTCTTGTCCTCGTCGTCAACAATCTGCAGGCTTTCGGCAATCATGTGGGATGCCATTGCCTCTTCTATCTGCATTGCTGGAGCAATATATTTCATAGCCGTTATAATTAAGTGTTTACAATCTTACATTATTAATTATATATGGCACCCTCCTCCGAAGAGGAGGATGCCTTGAGGGTTTACTTAAGCACTTTCTTATTGCCTACAATGTAGATGCCCTTCTGCATCTTGTTCAGGCGCTGACCTGCTAAGTTGTAGATAGGAGCGTTTGTCTCAGCTATCTCAACATCGCTAATGCCTGTGCCATTATCTTCACCGAAGGGATAGAACTCCTTAACATCGCCACCAGTGATAATCAGGTAGCCCTTGCCTGATGGAATGATTGTGCTAGGTGTAGCCTTGTAGAAGCCTACTTCTTCGTCTAACTTAGCGAGGATGTACTGTGTGCCGTCGGCAGTAACGTCGGCAGTGGTAGCAACCAGAGCGTTGTCCGTACCAAGAGCGGCATCGGTAGTGGGGGTAACAGGATAAGTACCAGCAGCCTCAGCCTTTACAACAACAGCTGTACCGGCAGGAACAGTGGTCACGGGCTCGAGGTGAACATATCCGCCATTGGGCTGAGCAGCAAATGCACTTACTTCAGCACCTGTGAAGTCAACGTCAACAGGAGCAACGTATGTAGCATAGAGTGCATCGCTAACTGTAACAAGCACATTCTGACCAAGGTAGTAGAGGCGGAAGTTGTCGAGGACAATCCAGTCGCCAGCCTTCACTTCTTCTCCATTGCGATAAACGCCAATCTCGAGTGTGCCGGTTTCATCCACTGTAACTACAGGAGCCTGAACGGTGTAAGTTCCAATTCTGAAGAAACGGGTAGCCTGAACACAATCGTCAGGAATGATTGCAGTGGAGTTGAAACGACCATAACCTGCACCCAAGTTAGCACCGTCGAAGATGCTGGGCAACAGTGTGCAGTTGTCCTCGCTGCCAGCATAGATGTATGCAAGCTGACGGTCGCTACCACCAATTGCATCGTCATAAGAGCCGTCACGATAGAAACCAGTGCACTCTACGATGTACTGACCTGCGGGCAGACCTTCAATTACCTGCTTGAGGTAAACCTTGCCTTCAGCGTTCTGTATGTTGAATACATAGTCGCCGTTAACATCATTGCCCTTCCAGTTGAAGATTTCACCAGCATTGCGTTCCCACTTGGAGTCGTTGAGGTCAGCATTTGCATTATCCTTGTTGTTACCGTCGAAGTCATTCTGGCTGAATGTGTTCTGGTGGATAAAGTAGCTGACGTCAGAAGGTTCTTCAACAGTGGCAGCAGCTGCAAGTGCCTCAAGCTGCTCACGTGTAACGACCTTCCACTGGTTGTAAGGATTGTCTGCACCGGTCTTGTCGGTGTCAACCTGGTAGCGCTCGTCCTCAGTCATGCCGAGGTAGCGGTCTGTACCGCTCTGGATGATGCGATAGTTGCCGTTGCCGACAGCTTCGAACGTCCAAGCCCAGCCTTCATTGGTTGTGAAGTCGTCGCCATAGCCACAGTCAACATACCCGTTGTGACCGAGACCGTCATTTGCGCCTCGTGCAGGATTGGGCAGGTTGGTCTGGATAGAGTAGCGGTTCTCGCCACTGCTGTTGGCACGCAGAACCATAGGCCAAGAACTGATGTTGTAGTCGAGAGAAGCATGTGTACCCCAGTCGTTGCTACCAGCAAGGAACTGACCGGCACCTACGTTGTAGAGCCAGCACTCCAGACCATCAGCGGGTTCAGCAGAAGCGAAGGTATAGTCGTGACGCGGAGAAAGAGCCTTGCGGAGTTCGTAGCGTACGAGGCTGAGGTTACGACCGGCATCCTGCAGACATACATCTGCACTCTTTACAGATTCAATAACATCAGCATCAACACCATCTGTGATTTCAGCCTGTGCAATAGCGGCCTGGAGGCGAATGCGAGTCTCATTATTCTCGAATCTTGCACTGGGAGAACCGTCTGCCATGCTGTTACCATAGATACCGCCGTCAGCATAGCGACCGCCCCAGTTTTGGTGAACGTGATAAGCGAAGACGTTAACTGAGCCGTCGGTCTTGATGAGAGCGCGTTGCTCGTCGTTGAGCTTAACGACTTCTTCATTGAACCAGCCGTCAACACCAGGTTCATAGCCTGTGCGAGACCAAACGAGTGTGCCATTGATGTAGTATTCGCAAGGAGCATCGTCGTGAGGAGTGGGCATGTAAAGCTGTGCGGGAAGCTCACCTTCTGCCTTAAAGTAACGGCGAACGTAAACCTCACCGGGATTTTCTGGCCAGCCCTCGGGAAGTACAGTGCTGCCATACATCCAGATCTCAGTCTTGTTGTTTACCATTTCGTAATCAGTCTCGAACCATTCCTTATCGTTGCTGTCAGTTCTAGGTACGCCAACGATGACATTGTACTTGGGATTGCCTGTGTTCCAGTCGCCAAAGCCTTCGCCTGAATCGAATGTCATGGTGTAAGCGGGCTTGTACTGGTCGCCGCTCCAGCGGATAGAACCTAAGATGGCATCGCTCGTGCCGTCCCAAACTTCAACATTGTCAGCGGCAGTAGGCTCTATGGCCACGTCGATAGAGTAAGTCAGAGGATATACATAATGCTCAATGGTGAGTTCGTCGAAGTGGAAGAAGAAGTCTTTACCATCATCACCTACGCCGAACTGAATAACCATCGTTTCAGAAGTGCCGTCTGCTATGAAGTTAAATTCATAAGGCTGATTCTCAACTGCAGCGTTGGTGAGGCCAACGAGGCCAAGCACTGAACCTGAAACACCTGACGGAACAAGAACACGGTCAAATTCAGGATTGTTGATTATGAAGACAGGAAGTTCTGTATATGAACTCCAGGAATTCCAACCATTAGATGTGAACTTGAATGAAACGCGATACTTGTCGCCTTCGGTAAATCCATCAATGGTGCACTGGTATGGTTCCCAGTTGCCATCGCCCTTATAGGGATTGAAGAAGTTGTTGTTGCCACTGTTCTCAATATGGTTGTAGGTTTCGTCATAGCCGAAGCGGCATTTCCAACCACCACCATTGCCTTCGCGCCTCATGTCTTGATAGTTCGTGGCAGCGATAGGTTCATAGGAGAGTGGGCCGAGGTCAACCCATCCTTCACCGTTCCAATTATATTCGTGGTTGTCATTGGTGTTGATGACGTTCTTGCCGGGATAAACAGAGATGCCAGCTTCGCTTGCAATGGCTTGGCCGTCAGCGCTCAGGACAAAGTCCTTGCCAGATGCAGATAAAACGATTTCGCCTGTTATGTCGTCTCTAAGTCCACCTTTACCTTCTGCAGTTACGATGGGCACATAGTTTCTTACAAGCGTTTCGCCTTCATAAATCTGACAGCCATAAAGCTTCATGAATAAGTAGGAGTTGTCGCGCTGGTTGCCGCCTGCACCTGCAGTGTTGGTGTCGAAAAGGAACAGGTTGTTTGTGCAGTCTTCAACGGTACCATTTGCAGTAATCTTTGCCCTTTCTTCACCTGCAACAGTAAATGTTACTTCGTTTTCAAAAGCGTCAATTGTCATGCGCTGGTCACGGGGAATTTCCGTGGAACCTACGTGTTCATCACCGGTACGGTTGTAACATCCCTTGTTTCCACCGCCGTCTTTGCCTGTACGTGCAAAGAGCACAAATGCATGGCTTGTCCAGCCACCTTGACGTGCTCCGAACACAGCCATCCAGTCCTTTGCAGGTGAGTCGTCAATGTTAACATCCATCACAATCCTTGTGTTGGCTTTAGGAATGTAGTTCGTGTTGATGTACGGAACATCGGAGGTGCCGTGGACTGACTGCACGGTGGCGATGTACTGAATCGGGGTATAGCTTCCGCCTGCAACCTTCAGGGTGCTGACTTCGGGATAGAGACCGAACTCTTCGTACTCGCCGAGGTTGTTGTAGGCATAGTACTTCTTTGCAGTTTTGTCGTAAACATAAGGATCTGTGCCTTCATAACCGCTAAGGGCGTCAATTGGTGTCGCTTCGAACGGACCAACAAGCGGGTCGGTATTGGGCTGGTCAGGTGTGTAGTTCTCGTCGGGCGTGTAGGTCACGATGATTTGTGACGGCTTGAAAATGCCAGTTGGGGTAAAGCTAACAGTAGATGTCGTGCCGCTTGGTGTCCAATTCGGGCTGGTGTAAGTGCCCGAATCGGCTGTAACATTTCCAAGATTCGTCCCTTTGAATTCGATGCCGTCGAGTGTTCCTTCGCCAGCAACTTTTACTGTGATGGTGTAGCTGGAACCAAGACTGAGAGGATTCGACCACGCAAGTGTCTGGTCTGGGTCTGTCTTAGAAATGGTTACGGTCACATGGTAAGGATCTTTTTCCCATCTGTAAGGTGTGTTGACCGTTGAGCCAGCAGTTACTTCGCTTGCCTTGAACGTGATTTCGTCAGCAAAAAGCTGTCCGAAACCAAGCAGCAACGTAGCAAGAATTAATAAATGTTTCTTCATACTAATAGGATTTAGTTAATAATTGGGTTAATTATACATATTTTGCCCCAAAGTTATACATTAATTTATTATAGCGCAAGAAAAGTAACGACTTTTTTTGAATTTGTGTTTAAATAGTGTCTATATGTAAACAAAAAGCCCCTTTGCGACATTCCAAAGAACGTGCAAAGGGGTAAGAATTGTAGTAGAGAGTGCTCTCTCTTGACTTTATTTGATATTGCCTACCTTGATGAGGTATTCTGCAATCTGTACTGCGTTGAGCGCGGCACCTTTCTTAATCTGGTCGCTTACCAGCCAGAAAGTGATGCCATTGGGGTTTGCGAGGTCTTTGCGAACACGTCCGACGAAGACATCATCGCAGTTCTCGTGGAAGAGGGGCATGGGGTACTTTTTGTCTTTGGGCTCGTCTTCGAGCTGCAGGCCTTGCCCATTGCGGACGGCTTCCTGAAACTCTTCGACGCTGACGGGACGCTCCGTCTCTGCCCAAACGCTTTCGCTGTGGCAACGCAGACTGGGCACGCGGACACACATAGCGCTGACTTCGCAGTCGGTATGCATAATCTTCTTGGTCTCGTTATACATCTTCATTTCCTCTTTCGTGTAGCCGTTTTCGCAGAAGACGTCAATCTGAGGGATGACGTTGAAAGCCAGCTGATAGGCGAACTTCTCGACTGTCGGCTTCTCGCCTGCAAGGACCTGACGGTATTGCTCGTAGAGTTCTGCCATTGCAGCCGCGCCAGCCCCGCTTGCAGCCTGATAGCTGGCGACATGCACGCGCTTGATGTGCGACAGGTTCTCCAGGGCTTGCAGGGCAACGACCATCATGATGGTAGTGCAGTTGGGGTTGGCAATGATGCCACGAGGACGGTTGAGAGCGTCTTCGGCATTGCATTCGGGCACAACCAGGGGCACGTCCTCGTCCATTCGGAACGCGCTGGAGTTGTCTATCATCACTGCTCCGTGCTTGGTGATGGTCTCGGCAAACTCCTTGCTCGTGCCGCCTCCAGCACTTGTGAAGGCAATGTCCACGCCCTTGAAGTCGTCGTTATGCTGCAGGAGCTTCACTTCGATCTCCTTGCCTCGGAATGTGTATTTACGTCCAGCACTACGCTGACTGCCGAAAAGCAGCAGTTCGTCAATGGGGAATTTCCTCTCGTCGAGCACTCGCAAGAACTCTTGTCCTACGGCACCACTTGCGCCAACTATTGCAACACGCATAGCTTAATTCAAGTTTTATAAATTCAAAATTCAAAATTATTTCGTGCTGCAAAGGTACGATAAAAAGTTTAAAGTTTAAAGTTTAGAGTTTAAAGTTTTTTCCTTTGACGCGTGTTTTTGACAAATGTCAAAAGTTAAGCCTGCAAATATGCCCAGTTTGGATGTCAGTACCACCATGGGAAAA
>JAGCNZ010000101.1 GCA_017645655.1 Bacteroidaceae bacterium
CGGTCAGCGCATGAGCAAGAAGCAGAAGGGCATTAACATTATTAACGGCAAAAAGATTCTTCGCTAACGCTTAGGTGCAGGCGGAACTCAAGTAAAGTAATATGAAAAAGACATATATCAAGCCCGAGGCGGTGACAGTCGTGCTCGGTGCAATGCAAATGATGGCAGAATCACTTCCTGTAGGTGGCGGTGATGACGAAATCGACAATCCTGGTCAGATTCTGACGAAGGAGAACAAGAGCGTCAACGTCTGGGACGAGGAATGGTAAAGACCTCTTTCCCTCTTTAGGGGGAAGTAGTGAATAAGTTAAGCCCTCTGCAATTTCCTGCAGAGGGCTTAACTTATTTGCATGATGCTGTTCCTACTTCAGCACGCCAAGCTCTTTACCGACCTTGATAAAGGCGGCGATGCACTTGTCGAGGTGCTCGCGCTTGTGTCCGGCGGAGAGTTGTACGCGGATGCGAGCCTCGCCCTTCGGTACGACGGGATAGTAGAAGCCTGTCACGTAGATGCCTTCTTCCTGCATCTTGGCAGCGAAGACCTGCGAGAGTTTCGCGTCGTAGAGCATCACGGCGCAGATGGCGCTTTGCGTTGGCTTGATGTCGAAGCCTGCTGCCATCATCTTGTCGCGGAAATAGTTGACGTTCTCCACGAGGCGGTCGTGCAGCTCGTTCGATTCCTTGAGCATCTTGAATACTTCCAAAGAAGCACCGATGATGCAGGGAGCAAGGGAGTTGGAGAACAGGTAGGGACGTGAGCGCTGGCGCAGCAGGTCGATGATCTCCTTGCGGCCTGTGGTGAAGCCACCAAGTGCGCCACCGAATGCCTTGCCGAGTGTGCCGGTGTAGATATCGACGCGTCCGTAGGTGTCGGTCAGCTCGCTGACGCCGTGACCTGTCTTGCCTACCACGCCTGCCGAGTGACTTTCGTCGACCATTACAAGTGCGTCGTATTTCTCGGCGAGGTCGCATATCTTATCCATCGGGGCAACGTTGCCGTCCATTGAGAACACGCCGTCGGTCACGATGATGCGGAAGCGCTGTGCCTGTGCCTCTTGCAGACACTTCTCCAGCTCCTCCATGTTGGCGTTAGCGTAACGGTAGCGCTTTGCCTTGCAGAGGCGTACTCCGTCGATGATGCTGGCGTGGTTGAGTGCGTCGCTGATGATGGCGTCCTCTTCCGTGAAGAGAGGTTCGAAGACGCCGCCGTTGGCATCGAAGCATGCAGCATAGAGGATAGTGTCCTCCGTCTTGAAGTAGTCGCTGATGGCTGCTTCGAGTTGTTTGTGGATGTCCTGTGTGCCGCAGATGAAGCGCACGCTCGACATGCCGAAGCCGCGTTGCTGCATCATCTTGGTTGCGCCTTCGATGAGACGCGGATGGTCGGAGAGTCCGAGGTAGTTGTTGGCACAGAAGTTGAGCACCTCTTTGCCTTTGACTTGTATGGCTGCCCGCTGCGGGCTTTCGATGAGGCGCTCTTCCTTGTAAAGGCCAGCTTCACGTATCTCAGCGAGCGTCTGGCTGAGATGTTCTTTCATTTTACCGTACATAGATATAAGGTTATAAGGTTAATAGGTTAGTGTGT
Organism: Bacteroidaceae bacterium; assembly: GCA_017645655.1. Lineage (GTDB taxonomy): Bacteria > Bacteroidota > Bacteroidia > Bacteroidales > Bacteroidaceae > Physcousia. The sequence continues at coordinate 1,586 of JAGCNZ010000101.1, forward strand.
AATGAGGTTTTGTGTCATTTGTTGTGCAAAGATACAAAATTATTCTCAATACTTCTTTCTTAATTATGAATTAATTTGTAACTTTGTGGTCGCTAAAACTAAAAACAACTTAAACTATAATGAAGAACATCCTGATTATCGGCTCGACAGGTCAGATTGGTTCTGAGCTGACGATGCATTTGAGAAAAGTTTACGGAAACGAACACGTCGTGGCAGGTTACATCCCCGGAGCAGAGCCGAAGGGAGAGCTGCTGGAAAGTGGTCCGTGTGCTCTTGCCGACGTGATTAAGGCGGAGAGCATTGCCGATGCAGTGAAGAAGTACAACATCGACGCCATCTACAACCTCGCGGCGCTGCTGTCGGTTGTGGCAGAGTCGAAGCCTCGCCTGGCGTGGAGCATTGGCATAGACGGCCTGTGGAACATCCTGGAGATTGCGCGTGAGAACAAGTGCGCGGTGTTTACTCCCAGCTCGATAGGCTCGTTTGGATTGGAAACGCCACACGATATGACCCCCCAGGACACCGTGCAACGTCCCCGTACCATCTACGGCGTGTCGAAGGTCACGACTGAACTACTCTCCGAATGGTTCTACCATAAGTATGGTGTCGATACGCGCTCCGTCCGCTTCCCAGGCATCATTTCCTACGTCACACCTCCAGGCGGCGGCACTACCGACTACGCCGTCGATATCTACTACTACGCTGTTCGTGGCGAGCGCTTCACTTGTCCCATCAAGGCCGGCACGCACATGGACATGATGTATATGCCGGATGCCCTGCACGCTGCACAGATGCTGATGGAGGCCGACCCGAGCCGTCTCGTGCATCGCAACGGCTTCAACATCGCTGCGATGAGTTTCGACCCGGAGATGATCTACCAGAACATCAAGAAGTACAAGCCGGAGTTCGAGATGGTCTATGACGTCGATCCGCTCAAGCAGTCGATTGCTGAGTCTTGGCCCAACATGATGGACGACTCTTGCGCCCGCAAGGAATGGGACTGGGAGCACAAGTACAATCTCGACGACATGACGAAGGACATGCTCGAGAAGCTGGCTAAGAAGCTGCTCTAAGAGCGGCTTTCCGGCAAGATATGGCAAGGGCGCGCTCGTCGGAGCGCGCCCTTGTTTCTTTATGTCGCTGCCTGCATTTGCAAACGCAGCGTGCCGTGATGCCAAACGACCCACGTGATAAATTCATTTTACCCACGTGATATTTGAAATATTACACGTAATATTTTCATTTTACCCACGTGATAAATTTAATTTACTCACGTGACGTTTGCCGAGCTGACCTGTCAGTTCACCTCAATCAGCACTTCGGAGAGCGTGGGATGGATGTGGACGGTCTCGCGCAACTGACGGAGCGTTGCCCCGAGCGTAATGTAGGCCGTCACTTCCTGCACGATGTCGGCAGCATGCGCGCCGAAGACGTGGGCGCTGAGCAGCTTGCCTTCTTCGGGCTCGCAGCACAGCTTGACCATTCCCTCGGTTTCGTTCATGGCCAGAGCCTTGCCGTTGGCGCGGTAGAAACTCTTGTGGCACTCGAACGGCACGCCCTGTTCCTTCAGTTGGTCCTCCGTGGGTCCGACGCAAGCGGTCTCCGGTTCGGTGAAGATGGCGGCAGGCATGAAGTCGAAACGTATCTTGTCCTCGATGCCGAGGATGCAGTTCACGACGTGTATGCCCTGCATTTCCGCAGCATGTGCCAGCATCTGACGGCCGTTGACGTCGCCAATGGCATAGATGCCTTTCACCGTCGTCTCGAAGTTCCCATCCACAGCTATGCCCTTGCGCTCGTCGTAGTCGAAGCCCGCATTGGCGAAGTCCGGCGAGACGTTTGGCTTGCGGCCCGTTGCCATCAGGATGACGTCGGCCTCTACGCTCACCTCCTTGCCCTTCTGCTCAAACAGGACAGTCGAGCCGTCGATGCTCTTCACGCCCGCTCCCATGTAGAAGGTGATGCCACGCTTCTCCAGGAGTTTGCGCAAGCGCTTGGCAATGTCGCCATCCACCATGGGCAGGCACTCTTTGAGGTATTCCACGACAGTCACCTCCGCGCCAAACTTCTGGAAGATGCTCGCGAACTCCATGCCGATGACGCCAGCACCGATGATGCAGAGACGCCGCGGCAGTTCCTTGAGTTGCAACAAGCCTGTGGAATCGACGACCTGCGGGCTGTCGGCTCCTGCGATGGGCAACATCTTTGCACTGCTGCCTGTGGCAACGATGATGTTCGCTCCTCTCCAAACCTCCCCAGATGAGGAGGCTTCAATGGTGCCAGCATCTATGAACTTCGCTCTCTCGCGTATCAACGTGATGTTGGGTTGGGAGAGAAGTGTCTCGACACCGCTGCGCAAGGCCTCCACGACTTGTGGCTGACGCTCCACGGCTTCCTCGAATGTCTTGGAATGCACGTAGGTCTTCGTCGGGATACAGCCCACGTTGAGGCACGTGCCACCCACGTGTACGTCCTCGAACACGGTAACCTTGAGCCCGTGCTTGGCTGCGTAGACCGCTGCCTTGTAGCCTCCAGGCCCTGCACCTATGATGATTAAATCAGTGTTACTCATTGATCTTTGAACATTGACCTTTGAACATTAGGATTCCGCAATGGTCTTCCAGTAAGTCGTGACTGGTTGCTTGGCTGCCAAAACGTCGTCCACGCGGCCGATTGGCGTGTTGTGAGGCGCTGTCTTCACCAGCTCGGGGTCTGTCTTGGCTTCCTCCGCAATCTTGTGCATCACGTCGATGAAGGCGTCGATGGTCTCCTTGCTCTCATTCTCGGTTGGCTCTATCATGAGGCTCTCATGGAAGAGCAACGGGAAGTAGATGGTGGGAGCGTGATAGCCGTAGTCGAGCAAACGCTTGGCAACGTCCATTGTCGTCACGCCAGTGCTCTTGTCAACGAGTCCGTCGAAGACCACTTCGTGCTTGCACAGTCCTTTGATAGGCAAGAGATAGCTGTCGCGAAGACGTTCCTTGATGTAGTTAGCGTTGAGGGTTGCCAAGGGCCCTACTTCCTTGATGTGCTCACGACCGAGCGACAGGATGTAGGCGTAGGCTTTCAGCATCACGCCGAAGTTTCCGAAGAAGTTGCCGACGGAAAGCTCCTCGCCTCGTTTGCCCTCGAAGGACTTCCCCCAATCCACCACATAACTCTCTCCAGTGCAAGAATCCGTGGGAGCTTCTACGACTCGGGGCATGGGAAGGAACTGCTCCAAGCCCTTGCGGACACCGACTGGGCCGCTGCCTGGACCGCCGCCACCATGAGGCGTGGAGAACGTCTTGTGCAGATTGATGTGCATCACGTCGAAGCCCATGTCGCCGGGACGACACTCGCCGAGCAACGCATTGAGGTTCGCGCCGTCGTAGTACATGAGGCCGCCTGCCTCGTGAATCATCTTGGTAATCTCCAGGACACGTGGCTCGAAGATACCCAGCGTGTTGGGATTGGTCATCATCATGGCTGCGACCTCGCTTCCCATCTCGCTGAGGAGCTGACGCAGGTGTTCGACATCGACCGTGCCATCAGCCAAGCTCTTCACTTCGACGACCTCCAGGCCGCAAACAGCCGCAGAGGCGGGGTTCGTGCCGTGAGCCGAGTCGGGAATAAGCACCTTTGTCCTGACGTCTCCTCGGCTTTCGTGATATGCACGGATGACCATCAGGCCAGTCAATTCGCCATGTGCGCCGGCACAGGGATTCAGTGTGAACTCGCTCAGGCCGGCAAGCTCAGCAAGCGACTCCTGCAGATTGTAATACACCTCCAGCGCACCTTGGCAGGTCACGGCGGGTTGCAGGGGATGCAGTCCGGCGAAGGCCTTCAGTCCGGCAATCTCTTCGTTGATGACGGGATTGTACTTCATCGTGCATGAGCCGAGTGGATAGAAGCCGTCGTTCACGCCGAAATTGTTGTGGCTGAGGTTCGTGTAGTGACGCACCACGGTCAGCTCGTCGCACTCGGGCAACCTTGCAGCCTCCTTGCGGCGAAGTGCTTCGGGCAGTTCCGCCGTTGTGTGCGTGCGGTCATAGTCCTGCGGAAGGGAGTAACCCTTGCGTCCTTTCTTCGACAACTCGAAGATAAGGTTTCCATATAATGTCCTGTTCATGCCTTTGCCTCCTCTTCCTTAAATTGCTGAATAATCTCGACGAGTTCGTCGATTTCCTCTGTTGAGCGCTGCTCCGTGACAGCCAGCATGAGCGTCTTCTCGCCAACCTGAACGCCAGCGAGGTAGCCGTTGGCGGTGCATTCGTCGAGGAGCGCTTCGAGGTCTCCCTCGTAGTCCACGCAGAACTCATTGAAGAAAGGCTGTCCCGGGAAAGTGTCCTTGAACTTGCCTGTCGCGATGAGTTTGTCGCGGAGGCTGTGTGCGCCGGCATAGCTCACCTCTGCCACCTCGCGAAGACCCTCCTTGCCCATGAGGCTGAGGTATATCGTGACGTAGAGCGCCATGAGGCTCTGGTTGGAACAGATGTTGGAGGTTGCCTTTTGGCGACGTATGTGCTGCTCTCGAGCCTGCAGTGTCAGGACGAAAGCACGCTGGCCGCGATTGTCGAGGGTCTGTCCCACGATGCGTCCCGGAAGCTTTCGCATCAGCTTCTCCGTGCAGGCCATGTAGCCCACGCCGGGGCCTCCGAAGGTCATGGGAATGCCGAGGCTCTGGCCTTCGCCTACAGCCACGTCGGCGCCCCATTCGGCAGGCGTCTTCAAGATTGCCAGGTCGGATGGGTTGGCGTTCACTACGAAGATGCCTTTCTGCTCGTGGAGCGCGTCGGCGATGCCTGTGTAGTTCTCGACGATGCCGTAGTAGTTAGGCTGCTGCACGATGAGTCCTGCGACGCCGCCTTCAGCGATTTCCTTGTCGAGAGCGCTGCGGTCGAGAACACCATTAACAGCAGGCACAAGCTTGATGGGGAAGCCGTGGAAGTGCGCGTAAGTCTCGACGACACGACGAACCTTTGGGTCCACCGTCTCGCTCATCAAGACGCAGTTTGCCTTCTTGGCGTTGCCCCAAGCCATCATGGCAGCTTCCGCCGTGGCGGTTGCGCCGTCGTACATCGAGGCGTTGGCAATGTCCATGCCCGTCAGCTCTGCAATCATCGACTGATACTCGAAGATGTAGTGGAGCGTGCCCTGCGATATCTCGGCCTGGTAAGGCGTGTAGGACGTCAGGAACTCCGAGCGCTGGATGAGGTTCTGCACTACGCTAGGTGCATAGTGGTCGTAGCATCCTGCACCGGCAAAGCAGACGAGTTGCATCGCATTATCCGGTGCGGTCAGTTGTTCGAAGAAGAGTCGCAGGTCAGTCTCCGAGAGAGCTTCGGGCAGTTCATACTCTCTTTTGAAGCGCGCAGCCTCAGGCACATCGTCGAAGAGGTCGTGAACCGACTTCGCACCGGCAGCCTTAAGCATTTCCTGCAAGTCTTCCTCGGTATGAGGAAAATACTTAAACATAACGTGATAGCTTATTCTATTTTTCGTTATAACGTGATAACGTTATGTCGTTATAACGAGACGTCGGATTTGATTACTCAGCGCAGAAGGCTTCGTAGGCAGCCTTGTCCATTAAAGACTCGAGTTCTGCGGGGTCGGAGAGCTGCACCTTGATGATCCAGTTGGCAAAGGCGTCTTCGTTCAGAAGCTCGGGTGTGTCCTCGAGAGCCTCGTTGACCTCAACGACGGTGCCGCTGACGGGAGAGATGAGGTCGCTTGCTGCCTTGACGCTTTCCACGGCGCCAAACTCTTCGCCTGCTGTTACCTCGTCGTCCACTTCGGGCATATCGACATAAACCACATTGCCAAGCGCGTGCTGAGCATAGTCAGAGATACCAATGTAACCGTATTCGCCTTCAACGCGAACATACTCGTGTGACTCGCTGTAACGGAGTCCTTCTTCAAATTTAGCCATAATGATTACTTTTTATAATGTTTATCGTAAAACTTCTTCTTAACCACTTTGCCCTCGAACACTTTCTTGCGGATTTGGATGGCAAGCGGGGTGTCGAGCTTTGCGTAGTCTGTCTTGACGAGAGCCATGCAGACGCTCTTGTCGACGCTGAGGCAGTGGTAGCCTGTCGTTACTTCGCCCACCTGCTCGCCCTCAGTGTTGAGGACGGGATAACCATGTCGAGGGATGGCTTTGTCCTGCAGTTCGATGCCGACGAGCTTCTGAGGAACGCCGTTTGCCTTCTGCTCAGCGAGTGCTTCCTTGCCGATGAACTCCTCTTTGTCCAGCTTGCAGAACATCGAGAGACCTGCCATGACGGGGGAGATGTCGGCGCTGAGTTCGTCGCCATAAAGCGGAAGGCCGACCTCGAAGCGCAGTGTGTCGCGACAACCTAAGCCGCAGGGCTTGCAACGACCGCTCTGGATGAGCTTGTCCCAAGCCTGTTGCGTGAACTCGTGCGAGCCGTAGATCTCGAAGCCGTCCTCGCCTGTGTAGCCAGTGCGACTAACGATAATGTCGCCCACGACCTTTGCCGTGTAGAACTTCAGCTCGCTGCAAGGGATGCCGAGCACCTCTTCGACGACGGCTTCGGCTTCAGGGCCTTGGACGGCCAACTGCCCGTAGAAGTCGCTCTGATGGTCGAGCTTGATGTCGAAGCCTGCTGTGTGCTCCTTCATCCAAGCCACATCCTTGTCGATGTTTGCGGCGTTGATGACGAGGAAGAAGTCGTTGTCTCCCATCTTATACACGAGCAAGTCATCGACTGTGCCGCCGTTCGGGTAGAGCATCATGCCGTAGTAGATTTGTCCGACGGGCGCACCGCTGACGTCGTTCGTGAAGATGTGCTGGACGTAGCGTTCTGCGTCAGGTCCCGTGATGCGCACTTCGCCCATGTGACTCACGTCGAAGACGCCGCAATGCTGTCGTACGGCATTGTGCTCGTCGGTGATGTTCGTGTACTGGATGGGCATGATGAAGCCGCCGAAGGGTGACATGAGTGCGCCCAAAGCCACATGGCGGTCATAGAGACATGTTTTCTTTTCCATAGATAAATTCAGGGTTAAGGTATTCTTGTTCAATTGTTTCGATGTTTCTGACGTCTTCTTCGGTCAGCTTCAACTCGTCGGAGCAGAGTTTTTGCCTGGCGAAGCGCTTGAACTCCTCGATGCTCAGGTCGGTGTGCTCCTTGAGGAGTGTGATGCGCTGACGTACACTTTCCACGCCGTGCTTGTTGAGCTTCTGCCGGGGCGGCGTGATGGCCGAGAGCATGTGCTGCATGTCGGTGTCGAAGAGCATTGTGCCGTGGACGATGCTCCACCCGGGAAGGTGGTAGAAGGCATTGCCAGAGACCTTACGGCCGTCGATGAGTACGTCGTTGTTCTCCGTGGAGGTAGCGTCCAGACCGAGTGCCTTGAGCATTTCGCAGACCATTTGCATGTACTCGCGGAACGTGGTCTGCACCTGGTCGGAGCGCGTTATGTAGCTCATCATCACGTTGCTCTTGTCGGCATATACGCAGCCTCCGCCGCTCTTTCGCCTGTAGAACTGGATGCCATGCTCGCGGCAATATTCGAGGTTCACCTCGTTCTCGATGACCTGGTTTCTGCCGAAGATGACCGTCGGCTCCACTTGCCAGAGGAAGAAAAGCGCCTCCCTGGCTCCCTCCAAACCTTCCCGAGGGGAGGCTTCTCCGTCTGTCTCTCCCCCTCGGGGAAGCAGGAGGGGGGCTGCAGTTCTTGCTGCATACTCCTCCATCGCCAGATAGAAGCTCAGGCGTCGCGTTTCGTCCGTAGGCAGAGACAAGTAGGTCATGAGCGGAGGTACAGTTTCGTCTTGATAATGTTGTTAGTCGCTTTGCGACTACAAATATACGAAAAAAGTCTGAATTGCGTGCCTATAATGCCGATTATTTTCGTTGAAAGGGCAAAATTGATATGGTGCGTCGCCTAACTTGTCAGCGGGAATGACCTGAGCCTGCACTTGATGCCACAAAACACGACGAGGAGCGTTCGTCAAATCCTCGTGTGAATTTGATGAAATCCTCGTGTGGATTTTGCAAACATCACGTGATGTGTTTGGCGACGCGACTGGTCGGCGTGTTTTGTCGGTGAGAGAAGAGGGGAGGAGCCCCGTGTTGTGCCGGCTGGCGCGCTACTTCACGAGAACCTTTCTGCCAGCATGGATGTAGATGCCCTTCGCTGTTGGGCGAGTGTTCAGACGGCGGCCGTCGAGCGAGTACCAATCGAGAGATTCCGTCTGCCACTCGGCAAAGGCGGGCTTGATGCTTGTCGGGTCGGAAATCTCGTCGAGCCATGTGAAGTAGTCTCCGCAGGAGCCCGTGACGAGACTAATGAAGAAACTGGTTCCTGCGGCAGTATGGTCGAGGGGCGTCAGGCTGTCGTCGATGCGGAAAAGCTCGCCCTCGTCGGCAATGTGAGCGTCTCGAAAAGCCAGATAATTGCTGTAAGGAACCACCGTGTCGCCTTTTGAGTGAACGAACTGGATGCGGTGCTGAGGTTCCCAACCTGTGCTGAGGCTGTTGTCCATCATTGCCCGATGCAAGTCTTGCCACACGTCGCCCTGTTCGGTCGGGGCAGTCTCGAAGCCGTTCGTCTCCTGGATGTAGGCATAGAAGCCCGGGGTGAAGAGTTTGTCGACCCTTGCCCAAACGGTGTTGATTGCAGGTGAATAGAAGAGTTCTGCCATTTGCTCGGGGGTGTAGTGACGTCCGTTGGCGTCCAGCCCTTCCTGCAACTGCTTGTACCACAACTTGTGGATGTCGCCTGTGGAAAGTGTCTTCGAGGCAATCCAATCCATGATGCCCGTGTCGAGCAACTGCTGAGAGATGTAGTCTTCGAGTGTGTGCTCCTGCATGTCGGGGTGCGAATCGAGCATTCCCTTTATTATCATGGGAATCACCATCGGCATCGTGGTCATCCCTTCCTGGTGGCTTGTTGAGGCGTCGTAACTCGTTCCGTCGTCGTTCATGTAGTATCGAAGTGTCTCGATCATGTCGTAGGGGCCGTCGCCGCAAATGCTTCCGTGGAAGTGCAGGGCGTCCGAGAGTTCGTTCTGCTCAATGTGTCGCTGCACGGCGAGTGCTACGGCTCCGCCTTGCGAGAAACCCCAACTGTAGCTTCGCCAGTCGTTCTTGACGGCAAGGGCGCGTTCGTCGCTGACATGCTTCTCGTAGAGCATCATGCCGTAGTCCACGGCATCGAGGACCTGCTGGGCAGTCACGTCTTGCGACAAATAGGGGTGATTCCGGTCCTTACTCACGCCGTAGCCCTCGTAGTCGGGTGCGATGACGATGCACTTGGCAATAAAGTTGTGGTCGGGATTCATGCCTAAACCGTACTTTCCCTTCACCAGCGCGCCAAACAGCAAGCGGTCTGTCATGTTGCTGTCCGACGACGGACTTTCCTTGTCGGCAGTAATCGTGTAGTGACTGTAGATGTGAAGCGACTCGATGCTATCGGTCAAGGTGGGCTTCGAAGGCATCCATGCAATGAGCAGCGACGAGAGCACCACGTCCTCGCCACTCGCGCTCTTCGACGGATAATTGAACCTGTAGAACCGTGCATCCGTGCTCTGATAGACTTGCAAAAGGCTGTCCGAAGGCTCTGCCACCTGTCCCCAAGCACTGCAGAAGCAAAGAAGCAAGGCAATCGCACCTATGAACTTTCTCATAATCCTACCTTATCATTGTCCTTTCATAAAAGCGAAACAGGCTAATAGCCTCGTTGCTATCAGCCTGTTCCTGTACCCCGAGCCGGGGTCGAACCGGCACAGGTTTCCCTATCGGTGTTTGAGACCGACGCGTCTACCGATTCCGCCATCGGGGCTTAACTGGGTGCAAAGGTACAACAAAAAG
>JAGCNZ010000102.1 GCA_017645655.1 Bacteroidaceae bacterium
CATCGTCAGCAGGCTCAAGTTCTGTCAAGCCGTCGCCACCGACGAAATCGCCAGCAGTTCGCGTTGCTTTCTCGTCATAGGTGTATTTATAATAATCACCTTTCTCGTTACTACCTTGAAAGTATTCCCACCATTTGTAGGTGCTCACGTCGTAGATATACTTTGGCTCAGTCTCGCCCCAAGCGTAAAAGTAGCCATACTCCTCGGGACGGCTTGCCCCGACGTTACAGCAGGCCCACTTCGTGCCAGAGGGCAGGCCGAGGTCAATCATGTGGGGGTGGTTGCTATCGGGACAAACGGAACTTCCTATAGGGAACACTTTCACCTGACACTCGGCATTCACGCCGCTGCCGTCCGTGGCAGAACAGGTGATGGAGCAGGTTCCTTCGGCTACGGCTGTCACCAGTCCGTCGCTACTGACGGTAGCCACAGCTGCGTCGCTGGTCTCCCATGTTACTTCCTTGTTTTCGGCATCGTCAGGCTCAATGGTAGCGGTGAGCGTCTTTGTGTCACCGATTATAAGATTCAACGAAGTCAGACTCAGCTTAATCGCTGTTACATGGTTCGGTAGTATCTGGAACACCACGGGACGGATGGACATGCCGTAGTAGCGGTCAACATAATATGTGCCGATAAAGCTCGTATAGTCGAAACACAGATAACATGCTTCCCACTCATTCTCGGTATTGAGCGAGTGCGACCAGTAATAGCCAGCCTTGCCTACTTCGCGGGACATGCTTGTATAGTCGCCTGCGGCGGGCAGGAAGATACTCTTGCCGTTGCGGACGCTCGTTATCTTCTTCCCGTTCACGCCGTTCTCCTTCGTCCACTCTATGGTCGTGTTGCTGGCGTCAATCAATTCATCCCATTGCTCCTTGCTCGGCATCTGCCAGCCGCTGCCCAGGTTGGCCGTCGCGGCATCGTCGGCAGTCAGGAGTACAGTCCTGCCATCGGTTGCATTGTACTTCGTCATTTGCCCATCGCTGAAGAATTTGTAGTTGCTGTTAGAGTAGGTCTCCTTCGGCTCCGTCTCGCCCCAGGCGAAGAAGTCGCCGAACTCCTCGGGCATGGCCGCTCCCAGGTTGCACGTTGCCCAAAGCGTACCGCTCGGCAATTCGAGGTCAACAAACGCTGTCTCCAAGAAAGTGACGTACTGCACCTGCGAGACATCGTATCTCACAAGCCTGTTGTCTGCCAGCCTGACCAGCATCTCCTGCGCCCTTGCGCCTGTTGCCATCATCATGGCCAACATAATCAGAAAGAATGTCTTTTTCATAATTTCTTAATTTCTTATTATCTTAATATCTCATTTTCTTATTCTTCTATAAGCGACAAGGCGATGCCCACTAAGGAGTGGACACCGCCTGTCAGGATGGTGCTATAAGTCTTGTCCTCTGCTATCTGCCGCGCAGATAGATAGATAGATAGATAGATAGCGGCGCTCATCATGTTGTCTTATTTATGTTTCTGCCTGCAAAGTTACGAAATTATTTGTACCTTACAAATATTAGCATAAAAAAATGTACAAGACAAGGATACACCGTATGCCATCTTTTGTGCCAGGATTGCAGATATTCTGAGAGAAAATATCTGAAACAGCCTACATGCCTACATAAAATCGCAAGAAAGCCGCATGGATAAAGGCCTGCAGGAAACTGCAAGCCTACATAAAGCCTACATGAAGCCTACATGATACCTACATCCGTCCTGCAGTTAAAATCCAAACGTCACACGTGATGATGGCAAACATCACACGTTAAGTTTGCAAACATCACACGTTAAGTTTGCAAACACGCCACGATACGTTTCTAAACGAATTTTGAAAGAAATTTATTCTTTCCCTTTGTTGTTCGCTCACTTCTTCGTACATTTGCACCCGGATAACGTATTTAAGAGGTAAAGAGATGAAGTCATATACGGTAGGACCGGATGGGTATTACGGTCAGTTCGGCGGTGCTTACGTTCCAGAAATCCTGTATGGAACGCTCGAGGCGTTGCGCGAAAGGTATCAGGAAATAATTGATAGTGAGGAGTTTCTGCAGGAATACTATCAACTTTTGCGCGACTATGTAGGTCGGCCAAGCCCGCTCTACTATGCCCGTCGCATGAGTGAGAAGTACGGCTGCCAGCTCTATCTGAAGCGCGAAGACTTGAATCATACTGGCGCTCACAAGATAAATAATGCGATTGGGCAAATCCTTTTGGCCCAAAGAATGGGCAAAAAGCGCATTATTGCCGAGACAGGAGCGGGTCAGCATGGTGTCGCCACAGCCACCGTTTGCGCTTTGATGGGGATGCCTTGCCGTGTGTATATGGGAGCTTTAGACGTTCAGCGTCAGCACATTAACGTGGAGCGAATGAAGATGTTGGGTGCCGAAGTCTTTCCCGTAGAGAGCGGCAACAAGACACTTAAAGACGCTACCAACGAAGCCATCCGCGACTGGTGCTGCCATCCAAGCGATACCTTTTATATAATAGGCAGCACAGTCGGACCTCATCCCTACCCCGAAATGGTCGCCAAACTGCAGAGCGTCATCAGCAAGGAGATAAAGGTTCAGCTTCAGGAAAAGGTTGGCCGCGACTGGCCCGACTACCTCATCGCCTGTGTTGGCGGCGGAAGTAATGCTGCAGGCACTATCTATCATTACCTCGACGACGAGCGAGTGAAGCTTGTTCTCGGCGAAGCTGGGGGCAAAGGCATGGAGACGGAGATGACTGCGGCGTCCCTTAACATCGGCACAGTCGGCATTTTGCACGGCAGTCGCATCAAGGTGATGCAAACCGACGACGGCCAAATCATCGAACCTTACAGCATTAGTGCTGGCTTGGATTACCCTGGAACAGGCCCCATGCACTGTAATCTCTTCGAAACAGGCAGGGCAAAAGTGCTCGCGGTCAACGACGACGAAGCTCTGCAGGCTGCCTTCGAACTGACGCGACTCGAGGGAATCATCCCCGCTCTCGAAAGCAGTCACGCCCTTGCTCTGCTGCCCAAGTTGCAGTTCAAAAAGGAGGATGTGGTCGTGCTTACCGTTAGCGGAAGAGGCGACAAAGACCTCGCGACGTATTTAGCCCATAGTAATCTGTAAACTAATAATTCTATTTAACCACGAATTGCACGAATTACACGAATTTTTACTATCTCTTTAAGGGCGTAGCCAATTCGAGAAATTCGTGCAATTCGTGGTAAAAAAAGATAACCATCGTATAAAATGTTTAGGTTTTACACTGCAAGCAAGAAGATTCTGGGCGATCTCATCACGCCCGTCAGCGCTTATCTGAAGGTGCGCGACGCTTATCCGCAAAGCGCGCTGATGGAGAGTAGCGACTACCACGGCGGCGAGAACGCGAAGTCTTTCATCGCCCTGCACCCCATCGCAAGCGTCAGCATCGAGCACGGCATAGGTTTCTGTCGCTTTCCTGACGGAACAGAAGAGCATCACAAAATCGGCAAGGACTACGATACAGCTCGTCTCATCAGCGATTTCCTCGCTTGCTTCAACATCGAGGGCAACGACGTGGGCTATTGCGGATTGTATGGTTACACGACTTTCAACGCTGTCCGTTACTTCGAGAACATCGCCGTCAAGGATGAAACGCAACCTGAAAACGATGCGCCCGACATGCTCTATATATTATATAAAGATGTAGTCGTGTTCGATCACTTCCGTAATGAACTCACGCTTATCGAATTGCTTGCCGACGGGGAACAGGACGACCTCGACCAGCTGGAGCGAGACCTCGCTAACCGCAACTATCAGGCGTTCGACTTCCAACCCGTCGGAGAATGTACAAGCACGTTGACCGACGACGAGCACCGCGAGAACATTCGCCGCGGCATACAGCATTGCCTGCGTGGCGACGTGTTCCAGATAGTCCTTTCACGCCGCTTCAAGCAACGCTACGAAGGCGATGACTTCAAGCTTTATCGTGCTTTACGAAGCATCAACCCCAGCCCCTATCTCTTCTATTTCGACTTTGGAGGCTTCCGCATCTTCGGTTCAAGTCCCGAGACGCACTGCCGCATCGAGAACCGTCACGCGTATATCGACCCAATTGCAGGCACCACGAAGCGGACTGGCAACAGCGAAACCGACCGTCAGAACGCAGAGTACCTGCGCAACGACCCGAAGGAAAATGCCGAACACGTCATGCTGGTTGACCTCGCTCGCAACGATCTGTCGCGCAACTGCCACAACGTCAAGGTCGATTTCTACAAGGATATGCAGTTCTACAGCCACGTCATCCATCTCGTCAGCCGCGTTAGTGGAGAGCTTGACGACGAGGCAGATCCCATCAAGACCTTCATCGACACGTTCCCCGCAGGCACGCTCTCGGGCGCTCCTAAAGTGCGAGCCATGCAACTTATCTCAGAGTACGAGCCTCACAACAGAGGCGCTTATGGCGGTTGCATCGGGTTCATCGGGTTCGAAGGGAACCTCAACCAAGCCATCACTATACGCACTTTCGTCAGCCGCAACAATGAGCTTTGGTTCCAGGCAGGCGGCGGCATCGTCGCCAAGAGCGATGTCGAGTACGAACTTCAAGAGGTAAACAACAAGCTTGGTGCTTTGCGCCGAGCCATCGAGACAGCAGGAAAGTTATAGACCTCAAGCAGAAAAATGACAAATATGTGTTTACAATTATTTTTTGCGACCACGAATTTCTCTAATTACACGAATTGGCTACGCCCTTGATTGCATGAGGTAATTCGTGCAATTTGTGTAATTCGTGGTTTGAAAACACATATCCAGTCAACTATTTGTTTAGTTACATAAATGATTAAATGGTAAATGCAAGATGAAGATAGTAATCATCGACAACTACGACTCGTTCACTTACAACCTGAGCCACTTGGTAAAGGAACTCGGAGCTGAGGTCACGGTCTATCGCAACGACCAGTTCGAGATGTCGCAGCTCGAGGCATTCGACAAGATTATACTTTCTCCGGGCCCTGGCATCCCGAGTGAAGCAGGACTTCTGCTCGACGTCATCAAGACCTACGCAGGCAAGAAACCCATCCTCGGCGTGTGCCTCGGGCACCAAGCAATCGGCGAAGTGTTCGGCGGAACGTTAACCAACCTCAAAGATGTCTATCACGGCGTAGCAACGCCCGTCACTCTGACAGCCGACGACTATCTCTTCGAAGGACTGGGCAAGACGTTCGAGGTAGGCAGATATCACTCTTGGGTAGTCGATACGAAAGGCTTTCCGGCCTGTCTCGAAGTGACGAGCGTCAGCGAAGAGGGTTTCATCATGTCCCTCAGACATCGTGAGTTCGACATCCGCGGCATTCAATATCACCCCGAAAGCGTGCTTACACCTGGCGGAAAGACGATTATAACGAACTGGCTAAACCACTGAAAATGAAACAATATCTACAAAGGCTTCTCCATGGCGAGACGCTTTCAAGGCAAGACACACACAACATCTTGGTTGGCATCACTCGCGAAGCCTACCCCTCGGAACAGATATCCGCGCTGCTGATGGCTCTTCAAACGAGAGGCGCGACAGTAGAGGAAATGCTTGGCTTCCGCGATGGTTTGCTCGAGACGGGCAAACATATTGACCTCAACGGCTATGACACAATCGATATCGTCGGCACTGGTGGTGACGGAAAAAACACGTTCAACATCAGCACCTGCGCCTGCTTTGTTGTGGCTGGCGCGGGCTTTAAGGTCAGCAAGCACGGCAACGGAGCAAGCACGAGCGTAAGCGGTGCAAGCAATGTGCTGATGGGACACGGTGTGAAATTCACCGACGACGAAGGAAAGCTGCGTCGCTCGCTCGAGGGAAGCGGCATCTGTTACCTGCATGCACCGCTTTTTGCATACGGCATGAAGTTTGTCGGCCCCGTCCGCAAAGCGCTTGGTGTGCCGACGTGCTTCAACTTGCTCGGTCCCTTCATCAATCCCTGCTCGCCCAAGAACTCGCTGCACGGCACTGCCAACCCCACGCAGTTGCGTCTCTACACGAGTATGCACCAAAGCATCGGCGACAATTATGGCGTCGTGACAAGTTACGACGGATACGACGAGATATCGCTCACAAGCGGTTTCAAGCTGGTGACGCGTCACTTCGAAAAGGTGTTTACGCCTATCGAGATGGGGCTTTCCTACGTGAAACCTGAGGAGATATATGGTGGCTCAAGTGCTGAAGAGGCCAAGAACATCTTTGACAATGTGCTTGAGAACAAGGCAACAAAGGCACAGACGGATGTTGTGGTGGCAAACGCGGCATGTGCCATCAGCTTGTTGAACCCGAACCTCCCGATAACAGACACCGTCGCGATGGCCCGCGAGAGCATCGAAAGCGGCAAGGCTCTCGCATGCCTAAAGAAGTTTATCGAGATTAACTCATAGTTCCCATCATTCACATAGCTCCCATAACTCCCATTAAAAAAAGCAATGAAAGACATCCTTGAGGAAATCGTGGCGCACAAGCGCATCGAAGTTGCCGTGCAGAAGGAACTCTTGCCGCCTCACAAACTTTATGCCGAGGTGGAGCGAATGATGTCGGAAGGCGTGACAAAGCGCAGTTTGAGTCAGGCTTTGACGGAAAACGACTTTGGTATCATCGCCGAATTTAAGCGGAAGAGTCCGTCGAAGGGATGGATTAAGGAAGACGGCAAACCTGAGGTAATTCCCCCCTCTTACGAGCAAAACGGAGCCGCAGCACTCAGCATCTTGACCGACGAGAAATACTTTGGCGGCTCTCTCGACTTCATTAGGAAGGCGCGTCCGCTCGTCAGCCGACCCATCCTCCGCAAGGATTTCATCATAGACGAGTACCAGCTCTTCCAAGCTCGACACGTCGGAGCCGATGCCGTACTGCTCATCGCGGCCGACCTCAACAAGCAGGAAGTGCGCTCGCTCACAGCCACGGCCCACGAATTGGCGCTCGAAGTCCTGCTGGAACTGCATTCGGAGCACGAGTTGGACTACGCCGACATAGACGTCGATGCACTTGGTGTGAACAATCGCAACCTGGGAACGTTCGTCACGGATGTGCAGAACTCGTTCCGCCTGGCAGCCCAACTGCCTCAAGACAAAGTGCTGGTCAGCGAAAGTGGCATCAGCAACCCGGACACCATCAAACTCCTTCGCGAGGCTGGCTACAGGGGATTCCTCATCGGAGAGACCTTCATGAAGACCGACGAGCCAGACCTTGCGCTGCAAGAGTTCATAAAGGAACTGGCATCGTAATAACGATATAACGTCATAACGACATAACGAAACAATGGTAATCAAAGTCTGTGGGATGCGAGATGCCGAGAACATTCGGGAAGTTGAGCGTTTAGGCATTGACATGATGGGCTTTATCTGTTGGCCTCGTTCGCCGCGATATGTGGGCGAAGTACCAGCCTATCTGCCTAAGTGTCCGCGTGTTGGCGTCTTCGTCAACCCGTCGCTTGACGAGATTCAGAAGCGGATGGAGGCCTTCGACTTCAGTTACATTCAGCTTCACGGCAGCGAATCGCCGGAGTTTTGCAAGGAAGTTCGAGAGAAAACTGGCTGTAAAGTTATCAAAGCTATCAGTATTGACCCCCCAACCCCCTTTAGGGGGAGTAACGGACAAGAAGTGAGAGATTGGTCAATGGTCGTCCGCGCATTAAAAGCGCGCCTTGGTGCAAAAGTATCTAAGAATGGTCAATGGTCAATGTACGAAGGCTGTGCCGACCTGTTTCTCTTTGATACAAAGTGCGAGAGCTTTGGCGGAAGCGGCAAACAGTTCAGTTGGGACATCCTCTCCGACTACCGAGGTGCCCTACCCTTCCTGCTTTCAGGAGGCATCGGACCTGAAGACACGGAGCGACTCAACACGTTTCATCACCCCAAATGCCTCGGCTTCGACATCAACTCGCGCTTTGAAATCGAGCCGGGCATCAAGGACATAAAGGCTATACAAGACTTCAAGTCTTCCTTCGCAAAAGCAAACCTAAAATAAATGAACACAGCAAAAGTTATATCTTTATGAACACGAATTACACGAATTACACGAATTGTCAATTAATCTCAAAGGCGAAGCCCATTCGTGTAATTCGTGTAATTCGTGGTGAAAAAACAAATAAATCTGTAAATCCGAGTGGTAAATCAAATGAATAAAATGGTCAATCGAATAAACGCTCTCTTTGAGCAGAAGAGCAAAGGCTTGCTCTCGCTCTATTTTTGTGCAGGTCATCCGACCCTCGACAGCACCGTCGACATCATCCGAACCTTGGAAAACAAGGGCATAGACTTCATCGAAGTGGGCATTCCCTTTAGTGATCCGATGGCTGACGGCCCGGTTATTCAGGACGCAGCCACTAAGGCGTTGAGAAACGGAATGAGCCTCCAGAAGCTCTTCTCCCAGTTGGAACCGCTCCGCAAGCAGGGCGTCAGGCTCCCCCTCATACTGATGGGTTACATGAATCCCATTTATCACATGGGCTACGAGCCTTTCTTCCGTCGCTGCAAGGAAGTAGATGTGGACGGCGTCATCATTCCAGACCTGCCGTTCAAGGACTATATGAACGAGGTCAAACCGATTGCCGACCGCTATGACATCAGGGTTATCATGCTCATCACACCTGAAACGAGCGACGAGAGGATACGTTTCATCGACGAGAACACCGACGGTTTCATCTACATGGTAAGTTCCGCAGCGACGACCGGAGCACAGAAGGAGTTCGACAAGGCCAAGCAGGCTTACTTCTCGCGAATCGACAAGATGGGCCTCAAGCACCCTCGCATGATTGGATTCGGCATTAGTAACCGCCAGACATTGCAGAGTGCACAGGCCAACGCGGCTGGTGCCATCATCGGCAGCAAGTTCGTAACTTTGCTCGACAAACACGGCGCTCCAGAGCCTGCGATTGAGGAACTCTTCAAGGCACTCGAGGAGTAATTCTTGATTCGAGATTTATAATTCATTTTTGAGGTGTGCCATAACGAGCCTGCCTCAATTTGACAGAATGTAAGTAAAATGGTATATTTTGCTTACATTCTGCACTTCAATAACCATCGAAAAACGGCAACGAAATCCGAGGCCTGTACCTAGGTACGGATTTTCTAGAATTTTGCGAAATTTTGTAACTGACTGACTTTGCTTGAGTTACGTTTTTACACAAGTGACAAAGGCAGCAAAACCACCTGATTTTGCACTAAAAACCGACCATTTCACCGTAAAATTTTGGTCAACGAAGCACGTTAAATCATCAAACTTCACGTGTTATGTTGAAAATATTCCCTGTGATGTTTGTCGAGACACCCTGTCAAGTCGTTCAACACGACCTGCCAAGTCGGTTTTTACCCCACTTTTAACGCTATTTTGCTCCGTTTTGCGCACAAAACCGAAATAGCAAAAGGAAAGGAAAACCTTACTACTCGCTTACAATTTGAAAACTTGATATTTGCTAATTATTTGTATTTCGGGATTAAATTATGAACTTTGAATTGTGAATTGTGAACTATTTTTCGTACCTTTGCAGGCAAATTAAAACGACCCTAAAATGATTACTTTTTTCAAGACTCCCCAGCAAAGTATTATCGCGACTGAAAGCAAAAAGGCTCTGACGAAAGCCGAAGTGGAGAAACTCTGCTGGCTTTATGGCGAAGCAACCCTCGTTGAGGAAGAAAATTTGACAGGCGATTTCATCGGTCCTCGCCGCGAAATGATAACGCCTTGGAGCACGAACGCGGTGGAAATCACGCAGAACATGGCCATCGACGGCATTAGTCGAATCGAGGAATATTTCCCCGTTGAAGACGAGAATGCTGACTACGACCCTATGCTTCAACGCCTGTATCATGGCCTGAATCAGGAAATCTTCACCATCAACAAACAGCCTGAGCCCATCCTCAGCATCGAAAACCTGGAGGAATACAACGAGCAGGAAGGCCTCGCACTGTCCCCCGAGGAGATAGAATACCTGCATCAGGTGGAAGGCCAACTCGGCAGGAAACTCACTGACAGCGAGGTCTTCGGCTTTGCACAAATAAACAGTGAGCATTGCCGGCACAAGATTTTTGGCGGAACTTTCATAATCGATGGCGAGGAGAAAGAGTCGTCTCTCTTCCAGATGATAAAGAAAACGACTCAGGAGAATCCCCATCATATCATTTCTGCCTATAAGGATAATGTGGCGTTTGCTGAGGGACCGGTCGTCGAGCAGTTTGCTCCGAAGGACCACAGCACGAGTGATTACTTCGAAGTGCGTGACATAGAGAGCGTTATCAGCCTCAAAGCCGAGACGCACAACTTCCCGACTACGGTCGAGCCCTTCAACGGAGCATCCACCGGAACAGGCGGCGAGATACGCGACCGCATGGGAGGCGGCACAGGTTCATGGCCCATCGCAGGTACTGCGGTATATATGACGAGCTATCCTCGCACGGAGGAAGAGCGCGAATGGGAGCAGATTTTGCCCGTCAGGAAGTGGCTCTACCAGACTCCTGAGCAGATCCTCATCAAGGCTTCGAATGGCGCTTCCGACTTCGGAAACAAGTTCGGGCAGCCACTTATCTGCGGATCTGTGCTGA